>NZ_JBSFDA010000203.1:0-17360 GCF_053593675.1 Streptomyces sp. NPDC002156
GCACCACTCAGCCCGTCCGGCGTTTTAGGACAAGGCCCGTTCAGGGCCAGTGCGGGGGTCTGGGGGCGGCAGCCCCCAGGGATGGGAACGGGTAGGGGCGGCGGGGGCGAAGAACTAAACAAGCTGAGCCCGCAGATAGTCCCGCCACAACCCCGTGAACTCCCCCGGCGTCGTCCCCAGCACCTCCGCCATCGCCCCCTCTACCGCCCCCGCCCGCGTCCCATGCACCCCCACAGCCCGGTAGAACTCACCCAACCGCACCTCCCCCCACCGATCAGCGATCAGCCGACACGCCAACCAGCCCCCCTCATACGCCTGCGCCAGCTTCCCCGCATCCCCACCGAAGCCGAAGTCCGAGTCCCGCGGAAGCGCCTCCGGCACCTCGCCGGAGGCCACCGCCCGCGCCAGTTCGGGCGCCGCCTGGACCGCCGTACGGCCCGTGGACCGGTAGCCGACCCAGTCCGCGTACCCCTCGGAGAGCCACAGGGGCGTGGCGGCCGTCGTGGCGGTGCGCGTCGCCACGTGCGTGGTCTCGTGGGTGAGTACGACCTGCTTGCCGAAGTCCCCGAGCACGCCGTACGCCTCGGGGTTGACGATGACCCGGTCCGCCGGTGCCTTCGCCGAGCCCCCCACCTCCCCCGTGGTGACGGCCGCGATGCCCCGGTACGACGAGGCAGGCGACCCCAGCAGCCCCGCCATCCCCTCCAGCGACTTCGGTACGAGGACCACGACCCGTCTCGTCCACGCCCGGCCCCACGCCTCCGTCACCGCGGGCACGGCCCGGTCGGCGAGGTCCGCGTACCGGCGCAGGGACTCCGTCGACTGTCCGACCCCGAGGACGAGGCTGTGCGTGCCGTGCACGGCCTGCACGGTCCCCTGGTCCCACAGCTGCTGGCCGGTCTTCCGGGCGGGCTCGTCGGCGTCGACGTACCACTGGCCGCCGTCCCGCTCGGTGAGAGTCAGCGTGCGGCCGACCTTCACGGGTGCCTTGTCGATGCCCTCGACCCGGTAGCTCAGCTCCACGTCGGCGGTCGCCGCCTCGCCGTCGGTGCGGTGCAGGGCGGTCAGCCGGTACGACCAGGCCGCCAGCGGGAGCGCGCGCAGCCGGGCGAACTCCCCCGGCGCACCGGTCCGCGCGTACGCCGGTCCGTCACCGGCCAGGACGGCCGAGGCCCGCCGGTCCAGCAACCGTCGTACGTCGGCGGAGGTGGTGTCGGTGCCCGACGAACCGCCGCCGCACGCGACCAGGGCGACGAGCGAGCCGAGGACCAGCCAGAGCGCCATGCCCCGGACCCGCCACGCATCCCACGCCCGCCTTCGACCAGCCACGCCGACGATCGTACGGGCCGATTGTCGGGAAAGGGGAAGCTCAGACCCTCGTGACCGACGACACCGGCATCATCCCCACCGGGTCGTACCGCACCGGCGCGCCCGGATAGGGGGCGTGGATCACCTGGCCGTTGCCCACGTACATCCCGACGTGGCTGGCATCGGACCGGTAGGTGACCAGGTCACCGGGCTGGGCCTGGGAGAGCGGGACCTGCTGGCCGGCGTACCGCTGAGCCTGCGAGGTGCGCGGCAGGGAGACCCCGGCCTGCGCGTACGACCACTGCATCAGGCCGGAACAGTCGAAGCCGGAGGGCCCGCTGGAGCCCCAGATGTACGGGCTGCCGAGTGCCGCCCGGGCCGCGGCGACGGCGGTTGCCGCACGGCCGTTCGGTGCGGCGACGTTCCCGGGGTCGGGCAGGTCGGCGCGGTCGGAACGGGAGGCCCGGTCGTAGGCGGCGCGGTCGGCGGACGGCAGGGAGTTGAGCAGCGCCCGGGCCTTGGCCAGCTTCCGTTCGACGGTCCGCTTGTGCGTGGCGACCGCCTTGCGGCTCTTGTCGAGTTCGGTGAGCTTGCCGGTGGCCTCGGAGCGCTCCTGGGCGAGTTCCCGCATGGCCGACTGGAGTTCCCGCAGCTCACCGGCCTGGTGGACGCTGATCCGGTCGAGCGCGGCGGCCTTCTCCAGGTACTCGTCCGGGTCGTCGGAGAACAGCAGCGCGAGCGAGGGGTCCATGCCCCCGGCCCGGTACTGGGCGCCCGCGAGCGAACCGAGCGCCTCCCGCATGGTGTTGATGCTCTGCTGCTGCCGGGCGATCCGGTCCTGCGCCCTGGTCACCTGCTCGCGCAGCGCGTCGGCGCGTTCGTCGGCCCGGTTGTAGGACTCGGTGGCCTTCTCGGCCTCCGTGTAGAGCCGGTCCACCTCGGCCCGGGTGTTGTCGCCCGGCGCGGCGACGGCCGACGGCACGGCGGCGCCGAAGGCGGCCGCGGCGGCGGACAGCACGGTGAGAACGGTGCCCGCGGCGGTGGCGCCCCGGTCGAACCCGGACGGTGCAAGGCGGCGATGGAACCCCACGAGAAGCCGCACTCCTTCCGCTGGCGGACGCTGACGTGCCCCCGGTGTTGGTGGCGCGCCAGACAGTAGCCGTGCGACTACGCGTGGGCCAAAGACCTCGACGGCCGCAGACGGCCACACACAGTCACGCCCCGCCTATGACGCAGGTCATCGGCGGGGCGCGGGGTCAGCGAAGGGTGTCGGGATTCGCCCGTTCGGGCGTCAACGTGTCCTGATCTTGAAACGACCCGGAAGGAGTACGACGATCCGATCCGGCGAAGAGCAGATCAGATCCGTACGCCGAACTGGAAGGGCATGTTGTCGATCGACTCGTACCGCACGACCGTGCCGGTGCGCGGCGCGTGCAGGACCTGGCCGTTGCCGGCGTAGAAGCCGACGTGATGCTGGTCGCTGTAGAAGATGACCAGGTCACCGACCTGCAGATCGCTCTGCGAGTAGATGCGCGTCCCCGCGCTGGCCTGCGCCTGCGAGGTCCGGGGGATGGTGATGCCGGCCTGGGCGAACGCCCACGAGGTGAGGCCCGAGCAGTCGAAGGAGCCGGGGCCCGAGGCGCCGTAGACGTACGGCGAGCCGATCACGCTCTGGGCGGCGGCGTACGCGGAGCCGGCGCGGCCGGTGACGGCCGCCGCACTGCTCAGGGCGGAGCGCTCGCTGGCCCGGGTGGCGCGAGCGTCGGCGGCGGCGAGGGCGGCCTTCTCCGCGGCCGTCATGGAGTTGAGCAGCTTCTGCGCCTCGGCGAGCTTGCCCTGGACTTCCTTCTTCTTCTTGGCCAGCTCGGTGCGGGTGTCCGCGAGGTCCTCGAGCTTCTCGGTGGCCTCGGAGCGCTGCTGGGCGAGCGCGCGCTGCTTCTCCGTGACCTTCTTGAGCGTCTCGACCTGCTGACTGCTCAACTGGTCCATCGTGGACGCCTTGTCGAGGTAGTCGTCCGGGTCGGCGGAGAGGAAGAGCTGTACGGAGGGGTCGATGCTGCCGGTGCGGTACTGGGCGGCGGCGGCGAGTCCGAGACTGTCGCGCAGCTCGTTGAGCTCTTCCTGGCCGCGGGCGACGTTGTCCTGGAGGGTGGAGATCTCCTTCTCCAGCTTGTCCTGCTTCTCCTCGGCCCCGTTGAGCTTCTCGGTGGCCTGCTCCGCCTGCTCGTAGAGCTTGTCGACCTTGGCCTTGACCTCGCCCTTGCTCGGCTTCTCGCTCGGCGCGGCGTTGGCGGCGTTGGCGCTGAGGGCCACGGCGGCGGCTGCGGCGGTGGTGAGCACGGTCACACGGGTGCGGCTCGGCTGCTTCGGTCGACGATGGGACGCCACGGAGGCGAACTCCTTCTTCTCCCGCCGTCACTCCCATTGAGTGATCACCCGAGCGGAGGTTCGAGGCCTGACCTTAGTGACCACCCTGTGATCACTTCAAATCCTCCCATGAAAAATGTTTGTCACACGTGCATTCTTTACACACAACTCACGTCAGGTAACGCTCGTTTGACACTACGTTGCGTGACAGTTCCGCCAATTCGGGCATTCAGCACGTATGTTGCGGACCGCCGTCAGCCGCGTGAGAACCGCTTCAGCAGCACCACCGAAGCCACCGGCCGCGCCCCCGCCTTGGCGATCCCGTCGGCCACCTCTCGGTCCGTCGAGACGACGATGACCGGCCGGCCCGGCGGCTCCGCGCGCACCAGCTGACGGATCAACTCGTCCGCGGTGACACCGGGCTTGGAGAACAGCACCCTGACCCCGCGCGGCGGCGCCAGCAGCACCGGAGCGGCCAGTTCGGCCCCGTCGAAGACACAGGTGACCTCGGCGCCGGTCTGCGCGGCGAGCTGCGAGAGCTGCCCGAGCAGCCTCAACCGCTGCTTCTCCAGGGGCATCTGGGGATAGCCGGTCTTGGTGACGTTGTACCCGTCGACGACCAGATGGGCCTGCGGGAGCGCGAGAAGCTGGTCGAGGATGGCAGGGTCGTTTTCGGACAGAGCCCGCGCGGCAATGTCTTTCGGGGTCATTCGTCCCGGTTCGACCGCGTCCACGGTCTCGGCCGGCCGCACCGAGACCGGCGGCAGCGCCAGCTCCCGCCGCAGCCCCTGAGCCGCGTCGAGTACGGTGTCGAGCAGTAGCCGTACGCGCATGTCCTCGACGCTCCGCCCCTCCCGGGCGGCGCGTCTGCTGCCCTCGAGGGCCGCCTCGACCTCCACGAGCCGCCCCTTGAGCCGCCGGGCCTCGCTCTCGGCCGCGGAGACCTGGGCGTGCTCCTCGGTCCGTACGGCGTCGATCTCGGCGTGGACCTTGCGCAGGGCGGCCTCGCCTCGCTTGACGTCACTGAGGGCGGCGCGCAGCTTGCGGTGAAGCGATTCGGCTTCCTTCTTCGCCGACTCCAGCTCCGTGCGCAGCCGCTCGGTCTCGGTACGGGTGAGGTCGCGGGCGGCGCTCAGTTCCTCGCGCAGCCGCTCCAGCTCGGCCCGGCTCTCCTCGTCGGCCCGCTCGGCGTCGGCCCGCTGCGCCTCCTCGCCGGCCGCGGTGACGAGCTTCACCCAGCCCGTGGGCCGCAGCACATAGGCCGCGGCGGCCACGTCCAGCGGATCGGCGGCCGGGGGCGGCGAACCGGCGTCGAGAGCGCCCGCCAGCTCCGCCTGCGCCTCCCGCAGCTTCTCCCCGATGCGCTGCCGGAACAGCGTGTCGGTCTCCAGCGCGGCAGCCATGGCATTGCCGGCGAACTTGGCCCGCCGATTGGGCGCGAACCGCGCGTACTGCCGCAACTGGGCGGGCAGTTCGGCAACGGTCAACCCACCGAAACCATCCGAAACGATCTGTACGACGCGCCTGCGCACGCCGTCGGGCAGCGGGCGGTCGAGCACCTCGGCGGCGCCGTCGCCCGGCCCCCCGCCTGTGGTCTCCACCATCCGTCACCCCAGCCCATTCCTGTGCGGGGCCCGCTCCCTGTCAGGAGCCGGCGCCCGGCCTGTCCACGAGTTCCACCTGATCCACGGCGTTGCACCAGCGGCAGCGCACCGACTCGATGGTCTCACTGACCACCTCGCGCTCCTCCACGTTCGGCGCTCCCGCGAGGTCCAGGTGCACGTACTCCACCACCTTGGAGGAGCGGGTCACGTCGAATCGCGTGAGGTTGCCGCACAGAGCACAGCGCCACCGGGTCGTCTCGGTCGGCAGAGGAACCGTCATCGTGGATATGTTCGCTTTCCTTCTAGTGTCCGTGCTGGCCAGTTTCCCTGGAGCGTGTGGCTCGTAACCCTAAGGCCTGGCGGGTACCCACCGCCCGCCCGTCCACAGCGGCGAGGCGATCTGCACGGTTCGATCCCATTACGTCATGCTCTGTAGCCATGATCGGCAAGTTCGAGAAGTGGCGTACGCCGGCCCGGTCGGCGCCGGTGACGTACGGCCTGATCGCCGTGTGCTGCCTTCTGTTCGTCATCGGCCCCGCCTCGGGCCTCAACCCCGGTTACGGCACCGGGGACGCCCTGCTCGCCGCCCAGCGCGCCTACTTCCGCCGCTGGGGCGTGGTCCCCGCCGACCTCTTCACGGGCGCTCCGCGCGCCACCCTCACCCCAGCGACGGCGCTCTTCGTGCACGGCAGCTGGGTCCACCTGCTGGGCAACATGCTCTTCCTCTACGTCTTCGGCGCGATGACCGAGGAACGCCTCGGCCATCTGGAGTTCGCCCTCTTCTACCTGGGCTGCGGCTACCTCGCCCTGCTGGGGTACGCCGCCGCCAACGCCGGCTCGCAGCAGACGCTGGTGGGGGCGTCCGGTGCGATCTCGGCGATCCTGGGCGCATTTTTGTACCTCTTCCCAGGCGCCCGCGTCACAAGCCTCTTCCCGTTCCTCTTCTTCCTCCCCCTGCGCTTCCCGGCCTGGCTGACCCTCCCCTTCTGGGCGACCCTCCAGTGGGTGGCGGCGGGGAGGGCGTCGTCGGGCCCCGGGGTTGCGTACCTGGCGCACGTGGTGGGCTTCGGCCTGGGCTTCGTCTACGCGTGGGTGAGATATCGCGGTGCGACTAAAGTGAGGGCCCCAGTGAAGGCGCCCGAGGGAGAGAACCAGCCGTGATCACCGCGATCGTGCTCATCAAGACCAGCGTGGACCGGATCCCCGAGATCGCGGAGAGGATCGCCGCGCTGGAAAGCGTGAGCGAGGTCTTCTCCGTCACCGGCACGTACGACTTGATCGCGATGGTCCGCGTCAAGGCCCACGAGGACCTGGCGGAGATCATCCCGGGCAGCATCAGCAAGATCCCGGGCGTAGAGGCGACGGACACCCACGTGGCATTCCGCACGTACTCCCAGCACGACCTGGAAGCAGCGTTCGCAATCGGCCTGGACGGCTAGTTTCAGCCCGTCCGGCGCTTGAGGACGAGCGCGTTCAGCGCGACAAGGGGGGTCTGGGGGCACAGCCCCCAGGGATGGGACGGGTAGGGGCGGCGGGGGCGATCAAACCGCCGGAACGCACCGCCCGTCCTCGGTCCGGTACTGCCACCGAGCCCCGTCCCGCACAAGCTCCTTCACCGCACCCACGAACCGCTCGACATGCTCGTCCGGCGTACCGGCCCCGAAGCTGACCCGGATCGCGTTCAGCGACTTCTCGCCAGGCGCCGCCTCAGGCGCCCCGCACTCCCCCTGCGTCTGCGGGTCACTCCCCAGCAGCGTCCGCACCAGCGGATGCGCACAGAACAACCCGTCCCGCACCCCGATCCCGTACTCCGCGGACAGCGCCGCCGCGAAGTGCGAGCTGTTCCACCCCTCGACGACGAACGAGATGACCCCGACCCGGGGCGCGTCGTCGCCGAACAGCGAGAGCACCCTGACCTCGGGCACCTCCGCCAGTCCCGCCCGCACGGTGTCGATCAGGTACTGCTCCCGGGCCACCAGCGAATCGAAGCCGGCCTCGCTGAGGGCCTTGCAGGCGGCGGCGATCGAGTAGGCGCCGATCACGTTCGGCGACCCCGCCTCGTGCCGCGCGGCGCTGTCGTGCCACTCCACGTCCACTCCCCCGTCCGCACGCCGCGTGACCTTACGGCTCGCGCCGCCCCCCGCGAGGTACGGGTCGGCCGCCTGCAGCCAGTCGGCACGTCCGGCAAGCACACCCGAGCCGAAGGGCGCGTACAGCTTGTGCCCGGAGAAGGCGACCCAGTCGACGTCCAGGTCCTGGACGGAGACCGGGTGGTGTGGGGCGAGCTGGGCGGCGTCCAGGACGATCCGGGCGCCGTGCGCGTGGGCGGTGGCGGCCAGCTCCCGTACGGGCCACAGCTCACCGGTGACGTTGGACGCGCCGGTGACGCAGACGAGCGCCGGGCCCTGACCCTCTTCAATAGATGCAGTGCGGGCGGCGAGGGCCTCCTCCAGGGTGGCGACGGCCTGCTGCGGGGTGCGCGGGGCGTTGAGGTAGGTGACCTGGGCGTTCTGCCAGGGCAGCAGCGAGGCGTGGTGCTCGGTCTCGAAGACGAAGACCTGGCAGCCCTCGGGGAGGGCGGCGGCGAGCAGGTTGAGGGAGTCGGTGGTGGACCGGGTGAAGATCAGCTGGTCGTCGGCCCGGCAGTCCAGGAACTCCGTGACCGTCCGGCGGGCGTTCTCGAAGAGGTCCGTAGACAGCTGGGAGAGGTACCCGGCACCCCGGTGCACGCTGCCGTAGTAGGGCGCGTACGCCGCCACGTCGTCCCAGACCCGCTGGAGCGCGGGCGCGCTGGCCGCGTAGTCGAGCGCCGCGTAGCTGACCTCGCCGCCGGTGACGAGCGGGACGGTGACATCACGCCCCAGAACGGGCAGCGGGGCACAAATGGTCTGGGCGGCGGCAAGAGTGGAAACAGACATGGCGAACTCCCGTGTGAGGCAAGAGAAATCACCGCGCGAGCGCATACGGCTCAAGCACGGAAAGGAAGGAAAAGGGGTGCGCGGAGGCGGGGCTCGGCAGCCCTATCGCATTCGCTTGCTCACGGAAGACTCCCTCGAACGACCAGGACCCCTGGTGTCGAGAGGGGCCCGCGCTTGCCGTAAGCCTTGCTGCTCACGGCCTGGTCTTCATCCCGGGGCACCCCGCCACGGACGGAGGGTTGCCGGACAGTCGGCCGGGGCCTCATGACTGTCACTCATGACCTGGTGCAGAAAATACGTGAAGTGATCGACGTCCCGCAACCCGTGTCCGGATCGCGGGACGTCCATCGGCGCGGAACTACTTGTTGGTGGCCGCCACCCAGCGCTCCAGCGTCAGCTTGGCCGCACCAGAGTCGATCGACTCGGCAGCCTTCTCCATACCGGCCCGGAGCTGCTCGGCGAGCGGTCCCCCGGTCGGGTCCAACGCCACGAGCGCCGCCGCCGAGTTCAGCAGTACGGCATCACGTACAGGCCCCGTCTCACCGTCCAGCAAGCGCAGCGCGACCTCCGCGTTGTGCGCCGGGTCGCCGCCGCGCAGCGCCTCCACCGGCACCAGTTCGAGTCCGGCGTCGCGCGGGTCGAAGGTCTCCTCGGTGACCTTGCCGTCCCGGACGATCCAGACGTGGGAGGTGGCCGTGGTCGTCAGCTCGTCGAGGCCGTCGTCACCGCGGAAGACGAGGGAGGAGTTGCCGCGTTCGGCGAAGACACCGGCGACGATCGGCGCCATCAGCGGGTCGGCGACGCCCACCGCCTGGGCCTTCACCTTCGCCGGGTTGGTCAGCGGGCCGAGGGCGTTGAACACCGTACGGATGCCCAACTGGCCGCGGGCGGCGCCCGCGTGACGCAGCGCCGGGTGGAACTTGATGGCGAAGCAGAAGGTGATGCCGGCCTCCTCGGCCACCTCGGCGACCCGCTGCGGGGTCAGGTCGAGGTTGACGCCGAGCTTGCCCAGGACGTCCGAGGAGCCCGACGCCGACGAGGCCGCCCGGTTGCCGTGCTTGACGACCTTGGCGCCGGTGCCGGCCACGACGAGCGAGGACATCGTGGAGATGTTCACCGTCTTCGCGCCGTCGCCGCCCGTGCCGACGATGTCGACGGTCCGCCCGGACACCTCGATGACGTTCGCGTGCTCGTACATCGCCCGGACCAGGCCGGTGATCTCCTCCACCGTCTCGCCCTTGGCCCGCAGCGCCACCACGAACCCGGCGATCTGCGCGTCGGTCGCCTCGCCGCGCATGATCTGGTCCATCGCCCAGGCCGTGGCGTCGGCGCTCTGGTCCCGGCCGTACAGCAGGGCGTTCAGCACCTCGGGCCAGGAACGGCCCGCCGCGGTGTCGCCTCCTGCGGGGGTCACAGCGCTCATAAGGCCGCTCCAGGGTGTCGTACGAGAGGAGAACTCTCGACAGTCAGAAAGTGTGCTCCCACCCTATCCAGCGGAGGGCACGGCGAAGGGCCCCGTCCGATGTACGGACGGGGCCCTTCGACTGTGTGGCGAAGCGAGGGGATCAGTGGTGGCCGTGGCCGCTCGTGATCTCCTTGTACTCCTCGGCGGTCGGCTTGGCGATCTGGCCGTCCTCGCCGTAGTACGACTTGCTGAGCTTGGCCCGCAGCTTCTCCGGGCCCTTCACCTTGCGCTCGACACCGTTCTCGTCGACCGTCGCGCCGATCGCCGCCGGCTCGTACTGCTCGTGCGCGGTGAGCGTGTGCAGGGCCTCCTGGCTGAGCGGCTCGTGCACCTCGATGAACTCACCGTGCGGCAGGCGCTTGATGATGCCCGACTCGCGGCCGTGCAGCACCTTGTCCTTGTCGCGGCGCTGAAGGCCGAGGCAGATCCGCTTGGTGGCGACGAACGCGAGGACCGGGGCGACGAAGAACGCGATGCGTACGAACCAGGTGATCGCGTTGATCGACAGATGGAAGTGGGTGGCCCAGAGGTCGTTCCCACCACCGATCAGCAGCACCATGTACCAGGTGATCCAGGCGACACCGAAGGCCGTCCGGGTCGGCGCGTTGCGCGGGCGGTCCAGGATGTGGTGCTCGCTCTTGTCGCCGGTGACCCAGGACTCGATGAACGGGTAGACCGCGATCGCGACCAGGACCAGCGGGAAGATGATCAGCGGGATGAACACACCCAGGACGAGTGTGTGACCCCAGGCGTTGATCTCCCAGCCCGGCATGACACGGATCAGGCCCTCGGAGAAGCCCATGTACCAGTCGGGCTGCGCGCCGGTGGACACCTGGTCCGGACGGTACGGGCCCATGGTCCAGATCGGGTTGATCGAGGCGATCGCCGCGATCACCGCGATGACACCGAAGACCAGGAAGAAGAAGCCTCCGGCCTTGGCCATGTAGACCGGCAGCAGCGGCATGCCGACGACGTTGTTGTTCGTCTTTCCGGGGCCCGCGAACTGCGTGTGCTTGTGGTAGAAGACCAGGATCAGGTGCGCCACCAGCAGGCCGAGCATGATGCCCGGCAGCAGCAGTACGTGGACCGAGTAGAAGCGGGCCACGAAGTCGCCGCCCGGGAACTCGCCGCCGAACAGGAAGAACGACAGGTACGTGCCCACGACCGGCACGGACAGGACCGCGCCCTCCATGAAGCGCACACCGGTGCCGGAGAGCAGGTCGTCCGGGAGCGAGTAGCCGGTGAACCCGGTGAACATGCCCAGGACGAACAGCAGGAACCCGAACACCCAGTTGACCTCGCGGGGCTTGCGGAACGCACCCGTGAAGAACACGCGCATCATGTGCACGAACATGCCGGCGAGGAAGATCAGCGCCGCCCAGTGGTGGATCTGCCGGATCAGCAGACCACCGCGCACATCGAAGGAGATGTGCATGGTCGAGTTGAACGCCTCGGACATCAGCTGGCCCTGCAGCGGGATGTAGCTGCCGTGGTACTCCACCTCGTTCATCGACGGGTGGAAGAACAGCGTCAGGTACACACCCGTGAGGATGATGATGATGAAGCTGTAGAGGCAGACCTCACCCAGCATGAACGACCAGTGGTCGGGGAAGATCTTGCGCATGTTGGCCTTGGCCAGGCCGTAGATACCCAGCCGGCCGTCGGCCCAGTCGGCGACCCGCTCACCGGCGGGCGCCTTCTCGCGCGACGAACGCGCGTCCGTGGTGTTTGCCGTAGTGCTCATCCGCGCTCCCAGAAAGCAGGACCGACGGGCTCGGAGAAGTCGCCGAGCGCCTCAAGGTAGCCCTCGTCGTTCACGCCGATGCGCAGCTGCGGCAGGGCGTGACCGGCGGGGCCGAAGATCACCCGGGCGCCGTCGGAGAGGTCGAAGGTGGACTGGTGGCAGGGGCAGAGCACGTGGTGCGTCTGCTGCTCGTACAGGGAGATCGGGCAACCGACGTGGGTGCAGATCTTCGAGTACGCCACGATGCCCTCGTGGGACCACTCGAGTTCGCGCTTGTCCTTGATGTTGTCCGGCTGGATGCGGACGATCATCAGGGCGGCCTTGGCGATCTCGGTCTGGAACTCGTGGTCGTCCTCCTCCAGGCCCTCGGGCTTGGCGAAGGTGAGTGAACCGACCACGACGTCCGAGGGACGCAGCGGCTCGTTGGTGTTCATGTTGACGAGCAGCTTGCCCTTGGACCACAGGGTGTGGCGGAGCTTCGTCCCGGGCAGCGGGCCGAGGTCGCGGAGCAGGACGACGCCGGAGAGCGGGAACAGGGCCAGCGCGCCGAACATCGTGTTGCGGACCAGCTTGCGCCGGCCGATCGCGGACTCCTTCGCGCCCTGCTTGAAGTCGGCCAGGACCTTCGCCTTGACCTCGGGCGGCGCCGCGATCGCGTGCCGCTCGTCGACGAGTTCCTCGTCGGACATCAGGGTGCGGGCCCAGTGGACCGCGCCCGCGCCGATCGCGAAGAGCGCGATCCCGAGGGTCATGCCCAGCGCGAAGTTCAGCGCGTTGATGTGCCCGATCGGGAAGACGTAGACCGCCTTGTCGTGCGGGATCCCCACGTACGAGGCGATGAAGCCGACGGTGGCCAGCATCGACAGCGTGAACATGAAGGCGACCGCGCGCTCGGACCGCTTGGCTGCCCGCTCGTCGATGTCCTGGACGCGGTGCTCGTGGGGCGGCAGCCCCGGGTCCGCGAACGGGTCCTTGTCGTCGGCTACGCCCACAGCACCGTGATTGTGCTGGTCGGTGGCCCGCTCGGCGGGCAGGTTCTCTTCTGGAATGTCTTGGCTACTCATGACTTCTTGGCCTTTGCGGTCCGAGCGGCGACCCAGACGGCGACCGCGATGAGCGCTCCGAGGCCGAAGATCCAGGCGAACAGGCCCTCACTGACCGGTCCGAGACCGCCCAGACCGAGACCGCCGGGCTCCACGGTGTCATCGCCGTTGACCGCGTCGAGGTACGCGATGATGTCCTTCTTGTTCTTCTCCGACAGCGTCGTGTCGGGGAAGGACGGCATGTTCTGCGGGCCGGTCTGCATGGCCTCGTAGATGTGCTTCGGGTCGACACCCTCAAGGTCCGGGGCGAACTTGCCGTGCGTGAGCGCACCGCCCTTGCCGGTGAAGTTGTGGCACTGGGCGCAGTTGGTGCGGAAGAGTTCGCCACCCTTGGCGATGTCCGCGCCGTCGGGGCCGTACTGCTCCTCGGTCGGCACGGACGGACCGGCGCCCAGCGACGCGATGAACGCCGCGAGCTGGTCGATCTCGGCCTGCGAGTAGATGTTCTTCTTCTTCGGGATCTGCGCGCCCTGCGAGGTCGCGGCCGGCATACGGCCGGTCGCCACCTGGAAGTCGACCGCCGCGGCGCCCACACCCACCAGGCTCGGACCGTCGGAGGTGCCCTGACCGCCGGTGCCGTGGCAGCTTGCGCAGCCCACGGAGTACAGCCGCTGCCCCTCGGTGATGGTGAGGGACTGGGCGGTTTCATCGGCCTCTGCCTTGCTCGCGGGTGCGAGTGTGGCGTACAGCCCCCCGACGGCCGCCAGCGCGATGAGTAGGACGACGACCGCCGCCAGCGGATGGCGTCGTCGTGCGGAGAGCTTTTTCACGGATTACCCCGGTGTCAGGATCTTCAGCGTCGAGTCTTCTGGGAGGTATCGGGCGGACCCGATGTGAGGATCGGGCGGGCCCGGCTACTTGATCATGTAGATCGTGGCGAAGAGCCCGATCCAGACGACGTCGACGAAGTGCCAGTAGTAGGACACGACGATCGCGGCGGTCGCCTGCTCATGAGTGAACCTTCGCGCCGCGTACGTCCTGCCGAGGACGAACAGGAAGGCGATGAGACCGCCCGTCACGTGCAGCCCGTGGAACCCGGTGGTCAGGTAGAACACCGAGCCGTACGGGTCCGACGAGAGCGAGAGGCCCTCGTGCTTGACCAGTTCGGTGTACTCGAAGACCTGACCGCCGATGAAGATCGCACCCATGACAAAGGTGACGATGAACCACATCCGGAGCTTCTTCACGTCACCGCGCTCGGCGGCGAACACGCCGAGCTGGCACGTGAGGGAGGAGAGCACCAGGATCGTGGTGTTGGCCGCCGAGAACGGGAAGTTCAGGTTGGAGGCCATCTCCTTCCAGTGATCCGGACCGGTCACCGATCGCAGGGTGAAGTACATCGCGAAGAGGGCCGCGAAGAACATCAGCTCGGAACTCAGCCAGATGATGGTTCCGACGCTGGTGAGGTTCGGCCGGTTGACCGACGGGTGCGCGTGCCCGGTTTCTACTGTCGTTGCTGTCGCCACGACCGACATTATGTCGGTCGCTTATCCCGCCCTCACCCCGGGGGGTGCCGTTCGGAGTGTTGGTGGGGTGTGTCCAGCCCGTATGGCCCATCGGAGGGGCGCCCGAACGGTGTTCCGACGGTGTTCAGACCGGGGGGCCAAGGGAGTAGCATCCGGCTGTCCGTACGACGCTGATGTCTCGGAGGGAACAATGCAGCCGACCGCCACGGTGCTGGTCTACAGCGACGACTCCAACACCCGCGAGCAGGTGCGGTTGGCGACGGGGCGGCGGCCTGCGCCGGATGTTCCCGCCGTCGAGTTCCTTGAGTGTGCGACTCCCGCTGCTGTCCTCAAGGAGTTGGACAAGGGCGGGATCGATGTGTGCGTGCTTGATGGTGAGGCCGTGCCCATGGGGGGCATGGGGATGTGCCGGCAGATCAAGGACGAGGTGTTCGAGTGTCCGCCGGTGCTGTTGCTGATCGGGCGGCCTCAGGATGCGTGGCTGGCGACGTGGTCTCGGGCGGACTCGGCGGTCACCTTGCCGGTGGATCCGGTGGAGTTCGCTTCGGCGTTGGCTTCTTTGTTGCGGGCGAAGAAGGCACTCAGCGCCTAGTGGGGTGGGGCGTTCGGGTTCGTTGGCGGGTGCTGCGCCGTCGTGGCTTGTCGCGCAGTTCCCCGCGCCCCTAAGGGCATCTCAGGCTGACGCCGGTCGTAGGCGTGCCGTTTGGACAGTTCCCTGGCCTGTTGACGTACCGCTTGTCAGGGCGCTTCCGGACTGCCACTTCTGCCAGTTGAGGTTCCAGTCGCCGAAGCCGTTGCCGAAGGTTTCCATGGTGTCGCCGTAGGAGTTGACGACCTTCACGACGTCGCCCTCGCGGACGTTGTCGAAGAACCACTCGGCGTTGCCGGTGCTCATGCCGGTGCAGCCGTGGCTGACGTTGGCGGAGCCCTGGGAGCCGACTGACCAGGGGGCGGCGTGGACGTACTCGCCGCTCCAGGTGACCCGGGTGGCGTAGTAGACCGGCAGGTCGTAGGACTCGGCGCTGCCCTCGGCTATGCCGATGCTGGTGCCGCGCATGCGTACGAAGTACTCCTTGCCGAGTACGACCTTGACGCCGTTGCGGGTCTCGAAGCCGGGCTTGCCCGTGGTGACCGGGATGGTGTTGATCACCTCGTCGTTCTTGTAGACGGTCATCTCGTGGGACGACGCGTCCGTGACGGCGACGACCCGGTCGCCGGTGGTGAACTTCAGGGGCTTGGCCGTGCCGCCCCAGAGGCGGTCGGCGACCTTGATCCCGGGCAGGTTGCTGCGCACCTGGACGGTGGCCTTGGTGGGCCAGTACTCCTTGGGGCGGTAGTGGAGTTCCTTGTCGTCCACCCAGTGCCACGCGCCCTCGACGGCGGGGGTCGAGTCCACCTTGAGGGCGCGCTCGACTATCGCGCGCTGTGCCTTCTCCCGTACGGGCTGGCTGAGTTCGGCCGTCACCGGCTGGCCCACGCCGTAGGTGCCCGCCTTCGGGCCGAAGGTGACGTTCAGGCGCTTCTTGGTGGTCGGTCTGCTGGTGTCGAAGGCGATGGTCTCGCGGCCGGGGGCCCCGTCCTCGTCCTCGGTGCTCACGCGGACCGTGTAGCGGGCGCCGGCAGCCAGGGGTGAGGTGCTGTGCCAGCGGCTGCCGTCGGCGGAGAGTTCGCCCGCCACGTAGCGTCCGGTCGCGTCGACGGCCGTGACGTCCGTGATGCGGCCGTCGGAGTCCTCGGAGGTGACCTCCAGGGGCTTGTCCGGGTCGGCCTTCTTCCCGTCGTCGACAGAGCCGCCGAAGGAGATCTGCTCAGCCGCGTCGTACGGCTTCGCCGAGAGGGGGTGGCCGTCGGAGCCGCAGGCGGTGGCGGACGCGCCCAGGGCGGCCACCAGGAGGGTGCAGCTGACGACCGTACGGTTACGCGGTGAGTGGCTCATGCCCTCACGCTAAGAACGTACGTCGGCCTCGGCGCGGCGGGTGATCCGTGCGAGGGAACGGGGGTGTGGCAAAAGAGGGAGCCCGGACCCTCCTGACGGAGTGTCCGGGCTCTCTCGGGTGCCGAGCGTGTTACTGGGTGCGGTTCTCACCGCGGTAGTACTCGAAGACCCAGCCCCACAGGCCGATCAGGAGCAGCGGGGCCGCGAAGTACGCCAGCCACCAGCCGATCGCCACGCTCAGGAAGAGCAGCGCGCCGCCGATCGCCAGCGAGAGCGGCTGCCAGCTGTGCGGGCTGAAGAACCCGACCTCGCCGGCGTCGTCCGCGATGTCCGCTTCCTTGTTGTCCTGGGCGCCCACGTCGACCCGCCGGGCCGTGAAGGCCAGGTAGTAGCCGACCATGATGCACAGGCCGAAGGCGAGGAAGAGCGCCGTGGTGCCCGCCGGCTCCTTCGACCACACGCCGTAGACGATCGCCATGGCGAGGACGAAGACGGCGAGCCAGATGAACATCTTGCCCTGGACCTTCACTTGCCCGCCTCCTTGCCGCCGACGAGGGCCTTCTCGCCGTGACCGGCGTTCTCCAGCTGGTCGAGTGCGGCGATCTCCGGGTGGTGCAGGTCGAACGCCGGGGATTCACTGCGGATACGCGGCAGGGTGAGGAAGTTGTGGCGCGGGGGCGGGCAGGACGTGGCCCACTCCAGCGAGCGGCCGTAGCCCCACGGGTCGTCGACCTCGACCTTCTTGCCGTACTTCGCGGTCTTCCACACGTTGTAGAAGAACGGGAGCACGGACAGACCGAGCAGGAACGAACTGATCGTCGAGATCGTGTTCAGGGCCGTGAAGCCGTCGGCCGCGAGATAGTCCGCGTACCGGCGCGGCATGCCCTCGGCGCCCAGCCAGTGCTGGACGAGGAAGGTGCCGTGGAAGCCGATGAACAGCGTCCAGAACGTGATCTTGCCGAGGCGCTCGTCGAGCATCTTGCCGGTCATCTTCGGCCACCAGAAGTGGAAGCCGGAGAACATCGCGAACACCACCGTGCCGAACACCACGTAGTGGAAGTGCGCCACCACGAAGTAGGAGTCCGAGACGTGGAAGTCCATCGGCGGCGAGGCCAGGATGACACCGGTCAGACCACCGAAGGTGAAGGTGATCAGGAAGCCGGTGGCCCAGAGCATTGGCGTCTCGAACGACAGACTGCCCTTCCACATGGTTCCGATCCAGTTGAAGAACTTCACGCCGGTTGGTACGGCGATGAGGAACGTCATGAAGGAGAAGAACGGGAGGAGGACGCCGCCGGTGACGTACATGTGGTGGGCCCACACCGTCACGGACAGACCCGCGATCGCGATGGTCGCGCCGATCAGGCCCATGTAGCCGAACATCGGCTTGCGGGAGAAGACCGGGATGACCTCGCTGATGATGCCGAAGAACGGCAGCGCGATGATGTA
>NZ_JBSFDA010000204.1:0-17260 GCF_053593675.1 Streptomyces sp. NPDC002156
GGCTGCGGCGAACGCCGCCACCCAGGCGGCAGCCGAGGCGGACGCCGCGGCGACCCGCGCCGAAGCGGCTGCCAAGCGCGCCCGCTCGAACGCGGACGCAGCCCAGGCCGCGAAACTGAGGGCCGACGCCGCCGTCGCGACCGCGACCAGCGCGGTGGCCGACGCGATCCAGGCGTCCCAGCACGCATCCGCCGAGGCCAGGACGGCCGTCGAACTGGCGGACGAGGCGGAGCGGTTGGCCAAGACCGCCAAGTCCCAGGCGGACGAGGCGAGCAAGGAGGCCGCCAAGGCCCTGGCCGCCTCCGCGAAGGCCGCCGGTTTCGCCCATGTCACCGCGCAGGCCGCGGTCGACGCGGGCAACGCCGCGTCCCAGGTCGCCAAGCCGGCCAACGACGCGATCGAACTCGGCTCTCCCTACGTGACCACCGACTCGGCGGCTGCCCTGGTCGTACTGGCCGGTCAGACGGCGAAGTCGATCGCCGAACAGCAGCAGGCCGTCGCCGACGCCCACGCCAGGAACGCACAGGCGGAAGCAGCCGCGGCCAAGAACCTCGCCGACCAGGCGACGGGCGACACGAAGCTCGCCTACCAGTACGCGGCGAACGCCGCCACCCACGCGGCGAACGCCCGCACCTACTCCAAGGAGGCCCTGGGCTACGCGGCCGACGCCGCCAAGGCAGCCTCCCAGGCATCGGCGTCCCTGGCCCGCACCATCGAGTACGACCGTCAGGCCACCGCCGACGCGACCGCCGCCGACCAGGCAGCCGGCCGCGCCGAGGGCTACGCCAAGGACGCCCGCACCGCCGCCGACCAGGCAGCCCTCGACGCGGCAGCCGCCCGCGACGCCGCAGCGGCGGCCGAACAGTCCGCCAAGGACGCCCGAGCCGCCGCCGACCGCGCCGACGCCGCCGCCACCGAGGCGGAGCAGGCGGCTAAGGACGCGCTGAAGTACGCACAGGAGGCGCAGCAGGCAGCCGAGGAAGCGGCCCGCAACGCCGCGAACAAGCAGGTCTCGACCGGTGCGGGTACCGGAGTCGGCGGCACCTGGTACGTCGTCGACGAGGACACCGTCGAGATCACCGACGCCAGGCAGCACGAACCCTGCGTGATCACGGTCGGCTTCGAAGGCTGCACCACCACGTTCACGGTCACCTTCAGCGCGGACGTCGACTTCTTCCTCTGCACCAACCCCGACACGACGGCCGCTGCGGACAGCTGCCCGTCGGCGGACACGCTGCTCATCGAGAGCAAGCGCATCCCGGGTCTGAAGAAGGATGTCACCCGCTACTTCTCCAAGCTGGAACTCATCCAGCAGACCCTCACCTACCAGATCATCAAGGCGATCCTGGTCCAGGACTTCGTCGACTGCTGGCACGGCAGTGGCAGCGGCTGCGCCTGGGCGCTGAGCAACTTCGTCCCCGGCAAGGCGTTCGGCAAGGTCTTCGAAGGCATCCGTGCTCTGGACGCCGCCATGAAGACCGGCGTCGGGGTCCGTGAGGCGTTCAGGGCACTCAGTGCCCTCGACCTGGACCCCGGGACCCTCTCCAAGCTCAACGCCATCGTCAACGCCCACGAGGACCTGTACACCGCCTGCAAGGCGAACAGTTTCCCCGGCACCACCCAGGTGCTGATGGCGGACGGTTCACGCCGGCCCATCAGCCAGGTGGGCGTGGGAGACCTGGTCATGGCCACGGATCCGGCTTCCGGCCTGCTGCGGGCCAGGCAGGTCACCGACACCTTCAAGCACGACACCCAGCGGCTGGTGGACATCACCGTCGCCGACGGCGGAAGGCTGGCCAGCACCGCCGGCCACAAGTTCTACGTGGTGGACCACGGGTGGACGCTGGTCTCCGACCTGCGCGTCGGCGACCGCCTGCGCACCCCGGACGGCTCGGTCCGCGCGGTGACCGCCCTTCGTGACCGCTCGGGCCTGGCCCCGCGCACGGTCTACGACCTCACGGTCGCGGACCTGCACACCTTCTTCGTGCTGGCGGGCGCCGCTCCGGTTCTCGTCCACAACTGCAAGGTGGCGTTGGGGTGGCAGAGAGGTGGGAAGCTCGACGAGTGGGCCCAGCTGCCTGAGAACAAGTTCGCCACCTTCTCCAACGTGTCCCCGAACGACTTCGCCAGGATCGCGGAGATGGCCATCGCCGATCCGAGTGTGACGCTGCACATCAACATGACGGGACTGGCCGGAGAGGGAACCTTCGTGGATGCTGCCCGGCGTGGCCTGATGGCCGGTGAGGACGGACGCGCCACGGACTACGAGATGTCCATGATCGCGAGAGCTCTCGCCAACGGTCAGCGTCCGTGGAGTTCGATCAAGTTCTATTCACCGTCGGGCCCGGACGGAGCCATGCGACTGGATCCCCCGACACCCATGCCGGATCTATCGGTACTGAAGGGGAACCTTGATCCCGTGAAGGGTTCGATTATCGGATACTGCCACTGCTGAGGAGTCGAAACATGGGCACCCAACCAAAAGACCTGTACCCGGATGTGACCGCTGCGGGTGACCTTGCGTCGGCAATGAACGAGGCGGCGAGGCTGCGCGGATGTGACATGGGGCGGTTCTTCTGGGTCACCGACGACGTCTGTTTCCATACGTCACGGGGCAATGTGTCGGTCCATCGCGCGACCGAGGAGCGTCTATTCCAGCTGAAGGTCTACATTCCCGATTTCTCCTGGGAGCTCGGCTCGACGGACGACCTCGGACTGCTTGTCGAGGCGGTCGCCGCATGGCGGGAAGGTGTGTCGCTGGACGAGCTGAAGGCGAGGTTCGGGTTCCTGGAGCTCGACGAATTCGCCGGGATGCTCGAAAGGGGGGAGCCCACTTCGTCGCAGTGGTCCATGCTCCTGTCGACCGAGTTCCACCGGGAGCAGTGGAGTCTCCTCCGTCGTCTTCACGAGGACGAGGTGCTGGGGCGCATGTTCCCGACGATCTCGCACCGTGCCGTTCGCCTACAGGTGGATGCGTTGAACTGGCAGAGCCGTCAGGTCCTGGTCTACGAGCCGGACGAGGAGCGCTACGAGGTCCGCGCCGTGGCGCCCGACTCCTCCTGGGTAGAGGTGCCGAGCGATGATCTGATCGCTCACCTGCGAGCTGCTTTGAGCGAGCAGTGACCTAGGCAGATCGATGAACCGGAAACCCCGCTGGGCAATCCCCGGCGGGGTTTCTGCGTGCAAGCCACCCATGCCTGCCTCACCTCGCCTCCGGGGGGCGCTGGCGCGGCATGTTCGGGCGGGTTCCCGGGGCGATGCCGAAGCGGCCCTGGTGGACCGTCGCGTCCTGGCGGGGCACCCCCGACCCCGCCGACTGCATACCCAACGGCGCACCCCCCGCCCCGAACTCCACCATCCAGTCCGACGTCTCCGCCCGCACCAACTCCGTCACATCCTCCGAAAAACGACGCAGCACCCCCAGACACCGATCGGCCGCCTCGCTCGCCGTCCCCTCCGTCGGCCCCAGAACCTCCCGCACACTCTCCGACGCCCACTCGAACTGCAGCACCTGCAACCGCCGCTGCACGGCCTGCGCGGTCGCGACGTCCCTTATCCACCCCGAGGTGATCCCGAAGTACCGGTCCACGGCCACGCACGCCACCGCGAGCAGCAGCGCCAGGTACCCCCAGGGGGCGACCCCGCCCATCACCCCGGTGAGGTCGAGCAGAGGGAGCGCCGCTCCGGCGACCGCCCCGACCGCGGCCCCCGTACGCAGCGCCCGCGCCCCCCGCCGCTTCCACACCCGGTCGGCGAGATACCAGGCCGCCGTCTCCAGCGCCCCCTGCTCCACCCACCGGTACAGCTCGTCGAGGCGTGGCGCGGGCTCGCCCCAGTCGCCGAGGGGGAAGGGCCGGCCGGTGAGGTCCCCGGGCCGCAGCCCGGGGAAACCGAGCCCGGCGGGACCTTCGCTCCGCCCGTCGTGGGGCGGTCTCTGGGACGGCCCCTCGGGCTGCATCTCCGGCTGGCTCACCCGGCACTCCTTCAATCACGGTGCGTGACACCGTACGGGTGCCCGCGTGACATCTGATGCTGCTGTAAAGCTGTCGCGCCGCCCCATTCCTACCGCCCAATGGGTGGCGATGACCGGGCTTTGGTTACTTTTCCGCTCGGAAGACGTCCTTGATCAGGTAGGGCACCGGTACCGGCTCACTCGAAAGAGTGCCGGGGCGACGGCCGGGTCGACCACGTAGGCTCGTGCTGAACGCCAGAATTCGTAGGTGAACGACGCGAAAGAGGAGCTGATCGTGATCCCCGGTGGTGGCCAGCCCAACATGCAGCAGCTGCTCCAGCAGGCCCAGAAGATGCAGCAGGACCTGGCGAACGCGCAGGAGGAACTCGCGCGGACCGAGGTCGACGGGCAGGCGGGCGGCGGTCTGGTCAAGGCGACCGTGACGGGTGCCGGCGAGCTGCGCGCCCTCAAGATCGACCCGAAGGCGGTCGACCCGGAGGACACCGAGACCCTCGCCGACCTGGTCGTGGCGGCCGTACAGGCGGCGAACGAGAACGCGCAGCAGCTTCAGCAGCAGAAGCTCGGCCCGCTGGCGCAGGGTCTGGGCGGCGGCGGAAGCGGCATCCCGGGCCTGCCGTTCTGACGTTCGCACCGCGCGCCCCCCGTCCCGCCTTCCTCAGGCGGGCGAAGGCCAACTACGGTACGTACAACAGGATCGAAGCACGCACGACAACCAGAACCAGGAAAGGCAGTCCGTGTACGAAGGCGTGGTCCAGGACCTCATCGACGAACTGGGGCGGCTCCCCGGCGTCGGTCCCAAGAGCGCGCAGCGGATCGCCTTCCACATCCTGCAGGCGGAGCCGACGGACGTACGGCGGCTCGCGCACGCCCTCCTCGAAGTGAAGGCGAAGGTCCGCTTCTGCGCGACCTGCGGGAACGTGGCGCAGGAAGAGCTGTGCAACATCTGCCGCGACCCGCGCCGGGACGTCACGGTCATCTGTGTCGTCGAGGAGCCCAAGGACGTCGTGGCGGTCGAGCGGACGCGTGAGTTCCGGGGCAAGTACCACGTCCTGGGCGGCGCGATCAGCCCGATCGAGGGCGTCGGTCCCGACGACCTGCGGATAAGGGAACTCCTGGCCCGGCTCGCCGACGGTGCGGTCACGGAGCTGATCCTGGCCACGGACCCGAACCTGGAGGGCGAGGCCACGGCCACGTATCTCGCCCGCATGATCAAGCCCATGGGCCTCAAGGTCACCCGCCTGGCCAGCGGCCTCCCTGTGGGTGGCGACCTGGAATACGCGGACGAGGTGACCCTTGGCCGCGCCTTCGAGGGGAGACGACTCCTAGATGTCTGACGCCACGCTGCACAACACGACGCAGGACCCCGACGACTTCGCGGTCCAGATCGCCGACCAGGTGGAGAGCTTCCTGGTGGCCGTCACCGAGGTCGCCAAGGGCGAGGACCCCGACTCGGCGGTCCCCTTCCTCCTCCTGGAGGTCTCCCAGCTCCTGCTGGCCGGTGGCCGCCTCGGCGCGCACGAGGACATCGTCCCGGACGAGCGCTACGAGCCCGACCTGGGCCCGGAACCGGACGTGGACGACATCCGCGAGCGCCTGGCGGTGATGCTGGAACCGGTGGACGTCTACTCGGAGGTCTTCGACCCGTACGAGCCCCGCAAGGCCCCGGTCCCGGCCCGTATCTCCGACGACCTGGCCGACGTCCTCACCGACCTGCGCCACGGCATGGCCCACTACCGGGCGGGCCGCACCACGGAGGCCCTGTGGTGGTGGCAGTTCTCCTACTTCTCCAACTGGGGCTCAACAGCCTCGGCCACCCTCCGCGCCCTCCAGTCCGTGGTCGCCCACGTCCGCCTGAACCAGCCCCTGGAGGAGCTGGACGGCCTGGACACGGACCAGGACCTCGGCGACGAGACCCTGGCGGAGGAGGCCGGAAAGGTGATGGCGGAGGAGATCGCGGAGCCGCTGGGCCTGCGGACGGTGAAGTAACCCGTCAGGCAGGTCGTGCGGAGCGGGGGCTGAAGCCCGACGGCTACGCGGCCGCCGGTATCCCCGTCTACCTTCTCATCGACCGGGACGACGGCTCGGTCGTGGTGTTCAACCAGCTGGAGAACGGCCGCTACCGCCACGAGGAGAAGCTGCCCTTCGGCGCCACCGTCAAGCTCCCCGACCCCGTGAACTTCTCCCTCGACACCGAGCCCCTCAAGGAGTTCGTGGACTGATCGTCAGGACCGCGTCGGCCACGGCTTCCGCGGACCGCCCGTCACCCGCGTCCACGACGCGGGCCGTGGCCAGGCCCAGCCTGGCGATCTCGGCCCGCATGAGGGACTGGTAACGGGCGCTGCGGGCAAGGAACTTGTCCATCAGGTACCGCTCCTCGGCTGTCGCCCGCGTGTAGCCGCCCGCCCCGTGCACCCGTTCGCGTACGACAGTGTCCTCGGCCGTGAGCCATACGGCGGCCGTGTGCGGGACCGTCAGGGTCGCGACGCGGGTGGGCCAGAGGGCCGACCCCTCCAGGACCAAGCCGCCCTGCCCGTGCGCGTGTTGGGCGATCAGCCCCTCGATCCGGGGCCACAGACGCTCGTAGTGTTCCAGGACCGAGGAGACCAACTCCTCGACGGTGAGCGTGCGGTAGTGCTCGGCGACATGGGGCGGCACCTCCCACTCCGGCGTACGCCACGGGCGTCCCGGATGCCGGGCCAGCCCGTCCGTCGACCGGCACGTGAACCCCAGCCGGTCTGCGACCACTTGGGCGACGGCCGACTTGCCTGCGTTCGAGGTGCCTCCGATCAGCACCACCCGAAGATCACCCATGGAGCGACCCTACGGCCATCCCCCACACCCCCCTCCCCAGCGTCGTCACCCCGCCCGCCAGAGCCAGCAGCAGGACCAGCAGGCGGGCCCGGGGCTCCGGGATGCGGCCGGTGAGGGTTCTGCCGATGAGGGAACCCGCCAGCATGGCCGCGGCGGACACCGTCCACAGGGGTGGGGACAGATGGGGGAGCCCGTTGGACGCGATCGAGAACGCGTTCACCAGCACGCCGTAGAACATGGCGTTCGGCACGAACTCCCGTACCGTCCAGCCCGCGTTGACCGCGTACAGGGAGACCGGGGGACCACCGACGCCCGCCGCCGAGTTCATGAAGCCGCCCGCCGCACCCGCCACCACCGCCCCCGCCCTGCCGCGCAGGGCGGGGACCCGGGTGCCGCACAGCACCAGTATCACGGCCGTCGTCACCAGGGCGCCCATCACCGCGAGCAGCACGGGTTCGGGCAGACGGCGGGCCAGCCAGGTGCCCGCCGGTACCGTGCACGCAGCCGCGGCGCACAGCGGGACCATCGCGGCCGGGCGGACGTGCCGCCGGCCGCCCGCCAGACCGACCAGGCAGATCACTCCGGCCGCGCAGTTGGCCAGGACCACTCCGTCGGCGGGGCCCAGGAGCAGGACCAGTACCGGTACGGAGACCAGGGCGAAGCCCATTCCCGTCAGCCACTGCACGCAGGAGCCGAGGGCGACCGTCGCGACGAGCACCAACCCCGTTGTCAACTGTCCAGTCTCCAGCCGCCGTTACTGCGAATCCACGATCCTGTACTCGTCGGCGAGCACCGACGGCTTGCCCGTCTTCGGGAGGGTGGCCAGGGCCATGCCCTGGTAGGTGTTCACCACGGTGTCGCGGTCGCGGATGTTGAAGACCGACTCCACCTCCGTCGGGGTGATGTCGTAGTTCTCGCGGTACGACGCCTTCAGCACGTACTGGGAGGCGTGCGCGGTCGGCAGTGCGGCCAGGGCGCCGCCGTTCTCGAGGCGCAGGGCGTACACCGTGTCGAACGCGGTGGGGGTGGCGACGTACGCCTTCGTCGCGTACTCCGCGCCCTTGCCGCTGTTGCGCTTCGTGTAGGTCTCGATCGCGTCCTTCGCGGGCTCGGTGGTCTGCGCGATGCCCGTCCCGGCCTTCTTGCCGCCGGTCGTGTACAGGTCCTCGTACGCCGCCGAGATCTGGTTCGGGGCGAGCGTGCCGACGCGGATGCCGGCGTCGACGGCGGTGGCGAGGCCCGCGTCGTCGGTGGCGATCGCCGGGAGCGGTACCTCCGAGTAGACCGCCGACATCAGCTTCCAGTCGTCGTACTCCTTGCCGAAGACCAGCAGCGCCTCGCTCTTCGAGTCGCTGGCCTTGGTCGTCACCGCGAACCAGTCCTTGCCCGCCGGGATCCAGTACTTCCGGCCGGTGTACTGGAACGGCTTCCTGTACGCGGCCTGGTCCTCCTTCGACTTGGTCTCGAAGAGGAGGTAGTCGGCCTTGCTCTGCTCGTACAGCTGCCCGCCCTCGACGGTGCCCAACAGGTCCACGTCCTGCTGGGCGTTGGCCTTGTTGTTGACCGTCTCGTAGGTGTCGAGGATCTTCGCCGCCTGCGCCGCCGTGACGGCACCCTTGGCCGCGGGGCTCGCGTCGGCGCCGTCGGCACCGTCCGACGAGCCCGATCCGCAGCCGGTGAGCGCCAGTGCGGCGGCGGCCACCGTCGTCGTCATGCCGAGCGGGAACAGTTTCTGCGCGGAGATCATGCCTCACCGTACTGGGGCGATTGTGCGCGACCTGGGCGGGGCCGGTGGATCGATGGTGCAGCCCGCGATGGCGGAGAGTGCCCTCGCGCTCGCCCTACGTGAATTGGAATCGTCCTTCCCACCCCCTGTACGTCCCTTGCACGGGCGCTAACCAGCGGAAAGCGAGGCTGGAGTCACTTCCACCGCAGGACATGCGGAAGGGAGTAACCCACCTCATCCGTACAGGAGTTGCGATGACCCGCAAGACCCGCATACGCGCCGCCCTCGTCACCGCCACCGCCCTTGTCACCGCAGCCACGGTGACGGTCGGGGTCAGTGCGGCGGGTGCCGACGAGCCGAAGAAGCCCACCAAGAAGCAGATCGCGGCCCTCTTCGACGGCTGGAACAAGACCCTGCAGACCGGCGACGCGGAGAAGGTCACCGAGCGGTACGCGGACGACGCGGTGCTGCTGCCGACCGTGTCCAACAAGATCCGCACCAACCACGCCGAGATCGAGGACTACTTCCACCACTTCCTGGAGAACAAGCCGGTCGGCACGAAGACCAAGACGATCATCAACATCCTGGACAACAACTCGGCCATCGACACCGGCTCGTACTACTTCATCCTCACCGACCCGAAGACCGGCGAGAAGAAGAGGGTCGACGCCCGCTACACGTACGAGTACGAGAAGCGGGGCGGCGAGTGGCTGATCGTCAACCACCACTCGTCGATGATGCCCGAGGGCTGAGCCCTCGATACCGGCTTCAACCGGCCCGTTGTGCGGCCCGGAGTGTGATCCGGACGCACAGCCCGCCCCCGGGCGCGTCCGCCAGGGTCACCGTTCCGCCGTCGTCCGTCACCAGTTGTTTGACGACGGCGAGGCCGAGGCCCGAGCCGGAGCGCCCGGTGAGGCCCTGGCCGCGCCAGAAGCGGTCGAAGGCGCGGGACTTCTCGGCGTCCGACATGCCGGGGCCCCCGTCCGCCACCGTCAACTCCATCTCGTCGCCCCGGGGTTCGGCCCGAACGGTGATCGTCCCGCCGTCCGGTGAGACCTCCAGGGCGTTGGACAGCACGTTGTCCAGCACCTGGTCCAGATGACCGGGGCTGGCCAGCACGAGCAGCCGGCCGTCGGCACCCCCACTCCCCCTGAGCGCGATGGTGACCCCGCGCTCGTCGGCGGCCGGCCTCCACACCGACAGACGTTCGTCCACGATGTCCCGCAGGGAGAGCGGCTCCGCCGCCGTGACCTTCGCCTCGGCCCGCGCCAGCACCAGCAGCCCGTTGACCAGGCGGCTCATCCGGACCACCTCCGCGGTCGCCTGCTCCACGTCCTCCCGTACGAACTCGTCGTCCACGCCGTCCGCGATGTTGTCCAGCGACAGCCGCAACGCCGTGAGCGGGGTACGGAGTTGGTGCGACGCGTCCGCCACGAAGATCCGCTGCGAGGCGACCAGGGTGTCCAGGCGTTCCGCACCCTGGTTGAGGGTGCGGGCCAGGGTCTGGGTCTCCGGCGGGCCGGTCACCTGTGAGCGTGCGGTCAGGTCGCCGTCGCTGAACTTGCTCGCCATGCCGTTGAGTTCACGCAGGGGAGCGGTGATCCGGCGGGCGGCGATCGCGCCGATCGCGGCGGCCGCCCCGAGGACCAGCACCGCGAGGCCCGCCCGGAAACCCCAGATGCTCCAGAAGCGCTGGGTCATGTCCGACGTCGAGTACACGATCCGTACGGCCGACCCCTGTTGCGCGGGGACGGTGATCGTCAGGTGCTTGCCCCAGATGAAGTCGGAACCCCAGTCGGTCGTCGGTTCACCCTCCTGCGTGGCCCGGGTCAGCGCCGCGTCCTCGGCGGGCCTCGGCAGGTCCGGAGCGCAACTGCTGGTGGGCGTGGCCTGGACGCTGCCGGGCGTCTCCTCGCCGTACGCCCTGGCCACCTCGGTCAGGGCCTCGCACGAGATGTCGTCCCCGTTGCTCAGCAGCAGCGCCATGGTGTTGGCCTCGCGCTGGACGGAGACCTTGGTGTCGTCCCGCAGCTGCTTGGTGAGCGTGAACGCCACCGGCACGGTGAAGAGGAGGATGGCGACCGCGACGAGCAGGATGTAGCTGCGGATGAGCTGGCGGTTCATGAGGCGCCCGAGCCCCCGCCGTCACCATTGCCGTCCTTGTCGATCTCCAGCCGGAACCCGACCCCCCGTACCGCCTCGATCGTGATCGCGCCCTTCAGCTTCCGCCGCAGTGCCGCCACATGGACGTCGAGTGTCTTCGTCGGCCCGAACCAGTTCGCGTCCCAGACCGCCTCCAT
Organism: Streptomyces sp. NPDC002156; assembly: GCF_053593675.1. Taxonomy (NCBI): domain Bacteria; kingdom Bacillati; phylum Actinomycetota; class Actinomycetes; order Kitasatosporales; family Streptomycetaceae; genus Streptomyces; species Streptomyces sp. NPDC002156. The sequence goes on from NZ_JBSFDA010000204.1 coordinate 10,811, forward strand.
GATCTGCTCGCGCGACATCAGCGCGCCCGGCTCCTCGGTGAGGAAGGCCAGCAGGTCGTACTCCTTGGGGGCGAGGGCGATCTCCTCGCCGTCCAGGCGGACGCGGGCGGCCTTGCGGTCGATCGTCAGGCGGGTGCCGTACCGGTCGGGGCCGGACTCGGCCGTCGTACGGGGCTGGACGCGCCGCATCACCGCCCTTATGCGCGCGATGACCTCCCGTACGCCGAAGGGCTTGGAGACGTAGTCGTCGGCGCCGAGTTCCAGGCCGACGACCCGGTCCGTCTCGTCGCTGCGGGCGCTGATGACGATGATCGGGACGTCACCGCGTTCGCGCAGCGCCCGGCAGACGTCCAGGCCGTCGGTGTCGGGCAGGCCGAGGTCGAGCAGGACGACGTCGTACGGTTCGGTGTGGCTGAGGGCCGCGCCGCCCGTGGACACCCACGCCACCTCGAAGCCGTAGCGGAGCAGGCCGCGGCGCAGCGACTGGGCCACCGGTTCATCGTCTTCCACCAGGAGTACGCGCACAGCCGAACCCTATGGCCTGGGTCCTTGAAACTTAATTCACAGCCGCAACGCGTATCCCTGGTACGGATGGGCAGGAGCCGTCCGAGCGGCCGAAGATCCCTCGGGTGATCACCATGATGAGCGGGACATCTCACCATGCGATACCTCGTAAGGGGATTTCGGCCGCTCGTTAAACTGAGCCGACCGCAGACGGACTGAGCGAGGAGTGCACGTGGGCCTTGTCGTGCAGAAGTACGGAGGCTCATCCGTAGCCGATGCCGAGGGCATCAAGCGTGTCGCCAAGCGAATCGTGGAAGCGAAGAAGAACGGCCACCAGGTGGTCGTGGTCGTTTCCGCGATGGGCGACACGACGGACGAGCTGATCGATCTCGCCGAGCAGGTGTCTCCGATGCCTGCCGGGCGTGAGTTCGACATGCTGCTGACCGCCGGAGAGCGGATCTCCATGGCGCTGCTGGCCATGGCGATCAAAAACCTGGGCCACGAGGCCCAGAGCTTCACCGGCAGCCAGGCAGGAGTCATCACCGACTCGGTCCACAACAAAGCGCGGATCATCGACGTCACGCCGGGCCGCATCCGGACCGCGCTGGACGAGGGCAACATCGCCATCGTCGCCGGGTTCCAGGGCGTCAGCCAGGACAAGAAGGACATCACCACGCTGGGGCGCGGCGGTTCCGACACCACCGCCGTGGCGCTCGCCGCCGCGCTGAACGCCGAGGTGTGCGAGATCTACACCGACGTCGACGGTGTGTTCACCGCCGACCCGCGCGTGGTGAAGAAGGCCCGGAAGATCGACTGGATCTCCTCCGAGGACATGCTGGAGCTGGCCGCCTCCGGTTCCAAGGTGCTGCTCCACCGCTGTGTGGAGTACGCCCGTCGTTACGACATCCCGATCCATGTGCGCTCGTCCTTCTCCGGACTGCCGGGCACCTGGGTCAGCAACGAGAAGCCCGAGTCGCAAGGGGACCAGCAGGTGGAGCACGCCATCATCTCCGGAGTCGCCCATGACGTCTCCGAAGCCAAGATCACGGTCGTCGGCGTCCCGGACAAGCCGGGCGAGGCCGCGGTGATCTTCCGCGCCATCGCGGACGCCGAGATCAACATCGACATGATCGTGCAGAACGTGTCGGCGGCGTCCACCGGTCTTACGGACATCTCCTTCACCCTCCCCAAGTCCGAGGGCCGCAAGGCCATCGACGCCCTGGAGAAGTCGAAGGGCGCGATCGGCTTCGAATCGCTGCGCTACGACGACCAGATCGGCAAGATCTCGCTGGTCGGCGCGGGGATGAAGACCAACCCGGGCGTCACCGCCTCGTTCTTCCAGGCGCTGTCCGACGCGGGCGTGAACATCGAGCTGATCTCGACATCCGAGATCCGTATCTCGGTCGTCACCCGCCAGGACGACGTCCCGGAGGCCGTCCGCGCCGTGCACTCGGCGTTCGGCCTCGACTCCGACAGCGACGAAGCCGTCGTCTACGGAGGCACCGGCCGCTGATGGCCAATCCTGTGGGGCCGACGCTCGCCGTCGTGGGGGCGACCGGCACCGTCGGTGCGGTCATGCTCCAGATCCTGTCCCAGCACGCGGACATCTGGGGCGAGATCCGTCTGGTCGCCTCCCCGCGCTCGGCCGGCCGCAAGCTGGCCGTGCGCGGCGAGGAGACCGAGGTGGTGGCGCTGTCGGAGGAGGCCTTCGACGGCGTCGACGTCGCCATGTTCGACGTACCCGAGGAGGTCGCCGAGCGCTGGGCGCCGGTCGCCGCCGCCAAGGGCGTCGTCGTGGTCGACAACTCGGGCGCCTTCCGGATGGACCCCGGGGTCCCCTTGGTCGTCCCCGAGGTCAATCCGCACGCGGTACGGCAGCGCCCGCGCGGGATCATCGCCAACCCGCACTGCACGACCCTGTCGATGATCGTCGCCCTGGGCGCGCTGCACGCCGAGTTCGGACTGCGCGAGCTGGTGGTGTCGTCGTACCAGGCGGTGAGCGGGGCGGGCCGGGCCGGCGTGGACACCCTGCGCCGGCAGCTGTCCCTGGTCGCCGGTACGGAACTGGGGACCAGCCCCGGAGACGTACGACGGGCCGTGGGCGACGGGACGGGGCCGTTCCCGGAGCCGGTCGCGCTGAACGTCGTACCGTGGGCCGGGTCCGCGCGGGCGGACGGCTGGTCGTCGGACGAGATGCAGATCCGGAACGAGTCCCGCAAGATCCTCGGGCTGCCGAAACTCCCCGTGGCCGTGACCTGCGTACGCGTCCCGGTCGTCACCGCGCACGCGCTGACCGTCCACGCCCGCTTCCAGGGCGAGGTCACCGTCGCCAAGGCACGGGAGATTCTCGCCACCGCGCCCGGGGTCGTGCTGTTCGACGACCCGGACGCGGGGGAGTTCCCGACGCCGGTGGACGTGGTCGGCACGGATCCGACCTGGGTCGGCCGGGTCCGGCGGGCGCTGGACGACCCGACCGCGCTGGAACTGTTCGTGTGCGGGGACAATCTGCGCAAGGGATCGGCGCTCAATACGGTACAAATCGCCGAGCTGGTGGCGGCGGAACTGTCCTGACCACGACTTCTTCCAGGGTTCCCCCCGTTGATCTTGTCGAAAATCACTCTGGCGGTGGCAGAAAACGTTTGTAGGATCCAGGTGACAACTTCTGGGGCTCCGAAGATTTTGCTCCCCGTTCTCCGCAACCGCGCGGAGGGCGGGGAGCGTCTTTGCGGACGCCCTTCAGGGGCGTTGGGGACGCCAAGGCCGTGCGGGGGACGCCGGTCACCATGGATTTAGGGGAAGAGCGGGACGCATGAAGGTGGCTGTGTCGTACGACGCAAACGAGATGCCGGATGCGTACAACCCTGAAGGGGGGAGGCGTGTCCAACATGCGTGGCAGCAGAGGTACTCGACTTCACAGCGGCGACGCGCGGCACAGCCCTGCGTCCGCCCCGCCGACCCCGCGTGCCCGGTACTCCCGGCGGCATGCCGGTGATCGCGCCGATGCCCGCAGCGCGGCCGGCCCGCATACCCAACCAGCGCGAAGGCACTGACGAGAGCGCGGCTGCGGGGACGACGGTCGATCACCTGACCGAGACGTACCGTGCCCACTACCGCTCGCTCCTCGGACTCGCGGCACTGCTCCTCGACGACACCGCGTCCTGCGAGGACGTCGTCCAGGAGGCGTTCATCCGGGTCCACTCGGCGCGCAAGCGCGTCCGTGACCCCGAGAAGACGCTCGCCTATCTGCGCCAGACGGTGGTGAACCTCTCCCGCTCCGCGCTGCGCCGCCGCATCCTCGGCCTGAAGCTCCTTTCCAAGCCAATGCCGGACATGGCGAGCGCGGAGGAGGGGGCGTACGACCTGCTGGAACGCGACTCCCTCATCAAGGCGATGAAGGGCCTGCAGCGCCGCCAGCGCGAGGTCCTCGTCCTGCGCTACTTCGCGGACATGACCGAGGCCCAGGTCGCCGAGACGCTGGGCGTATCGCTCGGTTCGGTGAAGGCGTACGGCTCACGCGGGATCGCCGCGCTGCGCATCGCCATGGAGGAACCGGCATGAGCGACCAGGGCCAGGAACGGGACAAGGACCGGGCGCGGGAGCAGCAGGGGCCACAGGAGCAGCAGGGTCGGGCTCGGGCTCAGGGGCAGGAGTACGAGGGTCCGGAGCAGGGCCGGAACGAGGCCGGGGAAGCCGGCGAACAGGTCCGGGAATCGGTCCCGGAACAGGGCGACGCCGAGCGCGAACCGGGCGAGGACGCGGGCCCCGGGGCACGCGGGGACGCGGGCGCGGGGACCGGCGGTTTCCGGACCGAGGAGTTCAGGGCCGGTAGGCTTCCTCTCAACGGGGCCCGATCCAACGGGAGTTGGCCGTCCGGAGTCCATGGGCCCGGTCGCCACGATCAAGAGCACACGCAATCGCACGCTGGGAACGGAATTGTGAACCACGGCCCCGACGACCAGAGCCTGGACGGGCTCGACTCGGACGAGCTGGCACTGCGCAGGATGATGCAGCAGGCGGTGGGCGGGATCGAACCCACCGACGCCGTGCTGGCCCATCTCCGCCGCGCCGTGCCCGCCCGCCGCGCCCGCAAGCGGCATGCCGCCATCGGCGCGGCCGCCGCCCTGCTCTTCGTCGGTACGGCCATTCCCGCGCTGCTGGTCTCGAACGTCACCGGCTCCGAGGCCGACCCCTCCGTCATCGCGGGCCACGGTTCGCAGACCGAGGGAGGCAAGGACAACGGGAAGGGCCCGGACGGCGGTGAGAGCACCGCCGGGGGCAGCTCAGGCACGGTCAAGGACAAGCCGTCGAGCAGCCCCTCGGGCGGTGCGACCGACCCGGACAAGGGCAGCGGCGGCGGCAGCACGAGCGGGGGCGGCGGCACGACGGACACCCCGGTGACGGCGGTCACCTGCGACGCGACCCAGCTGGGCTCGGCCACCGGTTCGGTCGGCGACGCCGACACCAGCGGCACGGTGTACGGCACGTTCCGGGTCGTCAACGTCTCCTCCGCCGCCTGTACGGTCGGCGGCAGCGGCAGCGTGTCGCCGCTCGCGCAGGGCGCGGCGGACGCGACGAAGATCGGCCTCGCCGAACATGTGGCCGGGGACGCGGCGGGCGGTCTGCCCGACCCGTCGCTCTGGTCCAGCGGGCTGGTGCTGCAGCCGGGGGCGGCGTACACGGTGCAGTTCGCGTGGGTGCCCTCGGAGACGTGCCCCACAGACAGCACCACCGACGGCGGCAGCACGGGCGACCCCTCGGCGTCGCCGACGCCCACACCGAGCGAGAGCACGGACTCGGACACGACCACCACGACCGGCAGCGACGGCACCACCACCCAGCTGGTCACGGAGGACGGCACGGTGGCCGACGGCAGCGTGACGGTGTCCTACACGGCGGAGGCAGGCTCGCCCACGGTGTCGGCGACGGTGTCGAACGCGTGCGCGGGGACGGTGTACAAGACGGGGGTCATGGCGGAGACCACGGCGTAGCCCCTGCGTAGTCCCTGCGGGATCAGACGGTGGCGTCCTCGCGAGCAGGTTCCTCGGCTGTGGGGAGCCCCAGCTCGGCATCCCGGGCGAACTCCACCTCCCGGCGCACCAGCCGGAACCACATGAAGACGACGAAGCCCGCGAAGACGAACCACTCGCCGGTGTAGCCGAGGTTCTGGAACGCCTTCAGGTCGAGCCCGGTGTCCGCGGGCGCGGTCGCCGGTACGGCCTTCATCCCCGAGTCGCCCTTGTCGAGGGTGACCCAGGCGTCGTACAGGTCGTACGGCACGAGGTTCACGAGCGAGGCAGCACTGATCGCGCCGGTCTGCCCGGCCGGGAGCCCACCGGCGGCGCTCACGCCGTTCGACCCCGGGGTCTCGGACGCCTGAAGCGCACCGGTGACGGTGACTTCGCCGGCGGGTGGGGCGGGGGCCTTGGCGGCGCTGGCGGTACCGGGCAGCCACCCGCGCACGACGGGGAGCGCCTTCCCGGCATCGGTCCGCAGGAGCGTCAGCACGAAGTACCCGTCCCGATCGTCGAGCTGGCGCCCCGGGACGAGCAACTGCTTGCCGTACCGCCCACTGACGGTGACACGGTCGCCGGAGGTCTTCTTGTCGACGGGCAGCAGCTCGGCGAGCGGCCGGGCGGCCTCCTGCTTCTCGGCGGAGACCTCTTCGGTGGCGGTCTTGTGGTCCTGCACGCGGTCCTCGAAGCGGCTCAGCTGCCAGGACCCCATGAACACGCAGAAGGGGATGGCGAGCAGCACGAAGACGTTGATCCCCCACCAACGGGGCGTCAGCAGAAACCGGTACACGCGTTCAAAGGTACGGGGCGGCTGTGGGGGCGTGGTTCGCGGGGCCAGGTTTCTCGCCCCCGCCGCCCCTACCCGTCCCATCCTGGGGGGGGGGGGGGGGCGCCCCCCCCCCCCCCCCCCGCACAGCGAGAGGGAAAAGGGGGA
>NZ_JBSFDA010000205.1:0-17048 GCF_053593675.1 Streptomyces sp. NPDC002156
CGGGCGAGCAGCAGCAGCGCGGTGATCAGCTGCTCGGCCTCGCGGTTGGTTTCGACCCCCTACCGTCTGTCAGCCGTCCAGCAAGGTGAGCGGCACCTGGACCGCGATCGGGGCGCCCGCCTCGCTCGCCGTCCAGGCGCGGCCGGGGGACAGCGGGGTACGGACCTGCTCGGAGGAGATGCGCACCCCGATGAGGTCGCCCTCGCCGATCGACTTCGGCCCGAGCAGGATGCCGCGCCGCGAGCGGCGGGCCATCCCGACCCAGCCGAGGGAGCTCATCGACTCGGGCAGCCCGGCGAGGAGCAGGCCCTGCTGCCGGTCGCGCCCCGAGGTCGCGACCTGCCGGAGCACCTTGTCGGCCCCGCAGGACAGCAGCAGGTCCGCGTCGTCCACGACGACGACCACCGGTTGTCCCGCGACCGCGCGCAGGGCCTGGGTGACCGCGTCCGCCGAAGGGTCGTGGTCGGTGATGACCTGGGCCAGGTCGTGCGCGGCGAGTTGCCGCAACTGCGAGTCGCGCGGCGCGAGGACGACAAGTGCCGTGCCGCCCATCAGCAGGGACACGCACATGGAGGCGAGCGTCGTGCTGCGCCCCGAACGCGGGGGCCCGGCGACGATGAAGGAGCCGCCGCCGGCCGCGAAGTCGAAGCCGAGGGGTTCCGCCGCGTCACCGCCGATGCCCACCAGGGCCCACAGCGGACGGCGTTGGGGCTCCGGTACAAGGTCCGCCGCCTCCTGGAAGCCGATCAGGGAGGGGAGTTCCTCGATACGGAAGGGCCGGCGGACGACCGGGAGCGCCGCGTCGCGGGCGGTGGTGCGGCGGCCGATCTCGATCAGGGCCTCGCCCTGGTCGACGCCTTCCTCGGTGGGCAGCAGCGCGATCTGCGCCTCGACCCCGTTGGGGGCGTGCCAGCCGCGGCCGGGCGGGATGTGCGCCGGGACCTTGTTGCGGCCGATTCCGGCGATGTTGTAGTCGCTGAGGTCGGCCTGCTTGAGCAGGAACCGGCTGTCGTTGTGGGCGGCGAGGCGGCCGCCGAGCAGGATGCGCTCGGAGGTGGCGATGACATGGATGCCGGCCGCCGCGCCCTCCCGCAGCAGCCGTACGACCTCGGAGTACAGCCGGCCGCCGTCGTAGTCGTCGAGCATCGCGCTGAGCGCGTCCCAGCCGTCGATGAGCAGCAGCAGATGGGCCGGGCGGCGGTCCTTGGGGAGCTTGGCCCGCAGTTCGGCGATGCCGGCGGCGCTGTGCTGCGAGACCAGCCGCTGACGGATCGTCAACTCCGCGGTCAGGCGGGAGATCAGCCGCTCCAGGCGTTCCGTGTCGTGCCGGGAGACCACGGCGCCGCAGTGCGGCAGTGACTCCAGGGCGGCGAGGCCGCCGCCGGCCGCGTCGATGCCGTAGATGTGCAGGTCGGCGCTGGGGATGACGAGGGCGGCGGAGCCGGCGACGGTCCGCAGGACCTGGGTGCGTCCGGAGCGGGGCGAGCCGATGACGTAGAGGTGCCCGAAACTCGCGAAGTCGATGGTGCCGAGCCGCTGTTGCTGGAACTGCGGGACGTCCATGAGGGCGTACGGCACCAGCGGCAGGCCGCCGGGCTCGGGCGGCGGGCAGGGCGGCAGGGACTCCATGCGGACGGTCTCGGCCAGCGGGGGCAGCCAGGGGCTGCGCTGCGGCTTGTAGTCGTCGAGGAGTTCGGCGGCCCGGCCGAGGGCCTCGACCAGGGCGCTCAGGTCGGTGACGGGTTCCTCGCCGCCGGTGAGGTGCTCGACGACGACGTCGTGGTCGTCCTCCGCGGCGGTCAGTCCGGCGGGGCGGCCCAGCCGGTTCCAGGTCAGTTCGACCCCGCGTACGGGACGGGAGGGCGTGGCCGACTCGGGCATGGCGGCTCCGGCGCGCTCGGCGCCCACCCAGGCCGTCTGGAACGGGGTGGGGGCGCCGGCGCCACGCCGGATGAGGGCGCGGCCGGGGGTGGAGGGCGAGATGCTGGCCGCCTCCGGGGCGTTGATGATGTCCTGGCTCTCGGAGCGGTCGGTCACGCGCAGGGCGATCCGGAGGTTGGTGTTGGCCTTGATCTCGTTGCTGACCGAGCCGCCGGGCCGCTGGGTGGCAAGGACCAGGTGCAGACCGAGGGAACGGCCGCGCTGGGCGAGGCTGATCAGACCCGGCACGAACTCGGGCAACTCCCTTACCAGCGTGGCGAATTCGTCGATGACCAGGAGCAGGCGCGGCAGCGCGGGCAGCTTCGGGTCGCGGGCCCGCTTGGCCCGGTACTCGGGGTGGTCCTTGGCCTCGACGTCGGCCAGTACGCGTTCACGGCGGCGCAGTTCGGCGTCCAGCGAGGCCAGGGCGCGCTGGACCAGATGACCGTCCAGGTCGGTGATCATGCCGAGGGTGTGCGGGAGTTCGGCGCACTCGCGGAAGGCGCTGCCGCCCTTGTAGTCGACCAGCACGAAGGCCAGTTCGTCGGGCCGGTTGACGGCGGCCAGCGAGGCGATCATGGTCTGCAGCAGCTCGGACTTGCCGGATCCGGTGGTGCCGCCGATCAGCCCGTGCGGGCCGTCCCTGACCAGGTCGAGGCGGAGTTCACCCTCGTACCCGGCACCGAGCGTGAACGCGGTGGAGGCGGGCCGGCGGGCCCAACTCGCCGCGATCGCGGCCGGGTTGGGAGGTTCCTGGTCGAGCAGCGGCAGCAGTCGTACGTCGGAGGGCAGCCCGGAGTCGCTGTCGACGGTGACGTCCCGTACGGGAGCGAGCGCGCGGGCGACCTCCTCGCACCAGTCGGTGCCGACCAGGTCGGCCCGGATGTCCTCGACGGAGGGCACTCCGGACGCCCGTACGGTCAGCCGGTTGCCCTCCGTCGTGATGACGGCGGTGCACTCCTCGGGCAGCAGCCGTTCGCGCTCGTCCACGCACAGGCTGAAGATCCGCACGCCGGGCCCGCCGGTCAGGACCTGGACGACGCCGGGCACGTCCCGCAGCCGCCGGGCCCCGTCGAGGACGACGAGGACGTCCGGTTCGCGCAGCAGGGTGTGGCCCAGCGCGGAGGTGGCGGCGGAGGTCCTGGCCTGGATGTCGGCGATCAGCTCGTTGACGCGGTGGGCGGTGCTCTCCGGGTCGTTGCCGAGCGAGATGACCGAGCCGCCGCGGTCGGGCCGCAGATGCGGCAGCCAGCGCACCCAGTTCCAGGCGTCGGCGTGCGCGTCGTCGGTGAGGACGACGATCCTGAGGTCCCGGGGGCTGTGCAGGACCGCGGCCTGCGCCACGGCCCAGCAGGCCACCGTACGAGGGGTCTCGCCGGCCCCTGACAGGCCCACGACGCCGAAGTCGGCCAGTTCGACGCCGAACGGTACGTCGGCCAGGCGCCAGTGCACCTGGCGGTGGTTGGACTCGCGGGCCTGGTCGTCGATGCGCTTGAGGGACGGGCGGGTGACCGTGCCGAGCCTGAGGGTGAGGTGGTCGGGGTCGCGGCGGCGGCGCTGCCACAGCAGGCTGCCGGGGCCGGTGGCGGTGAGCAGGACGGTGGCCGGGTCGGGGAAGGTGATGTTGCGCAACTGCCGTTCCGCCACGGTCGCGTCGCGCATCTCCAGCTCCAGGGAGGCGCGGCGCAGCCGGTAGATGCGCAGCGCCTCCTCCTGCTGCTTGCGCCCGGTGCGGCGGCCCATGATCCAGTTGCTGACCGCCATCATCGGCGTGAAGAAGATGAAGATGATGAAGTAGAAGGACCGGAACAGGCCCATCATGACGAGGCCCATGACCAGCGGCATCATCATCATCAGCAGCGGGAACGGCCGCGAGCCGCGTTCGCCGGGCGGACCCTGCATACGGATCTGCTCGCCGTCCAGGTGCGGGGCGATGCGCGGCGGCCGGTTGTACTCGATGGCCAGGCCGTCGGCCGAGGGGTTGACGGCCGCGTCCGGGTCGAACGGCGGGCAGAGCCGCAGCAGATGGTCGCCGAGCGACAGGTCGGCGTATTCGGGCCAGTCCTCGGAGCCGTCGTCCGGCGGCGGAATCCAGCCGACCGGGGGCAGCGGGGGCTCCTCCGGCAGACCGTCGGGTCCTGGCCGGGCGGGCTGCGGGGTGTGCCCGCCGGGTCCGCCGTCCTGCGGGCCCGCCGGTTCCTCGACGGTCAGCGGTGTCCCGGTCTCCGGGTCCACGGGCGGCGGCGGGGTGAGGCTGCGCAGCCCGCAGCGGGCGGGGTCGGCGTCCTCGGGCAGCCGGTAGGTCACCGTGCCGTCCGTGCCGATCGTGATCCACACGCCCTGCTCGGGTGCGCCCCCGCCGTCCAGTCGCAGGGCGCAGCCCCGGTCGGTGCCGACCTCGTGACTGCCGGGCCCCAGCCGCCAGGACCGCCCGGCGCCGGGCCCGCCCACCTGCCGGATCTCCACCAACTCCGGGTCGGAGGACGGCGGTTCCCAGGCGCGGGCGGCGGTGGCGGCCGGCACCGGGGCGCCCAGACCGACCACGACACCCTCGCGGATGCCGCTGGCGCCGACGGGCAGATCGGGGCCGAGCAGCCGGTCGCCCAGATACAGCGGCCCCGCCTCCAGGGCGGCGCCGAGGTCACCGACCGTGGCTCCCTCGGGCAGGTCCAGCAGATGGTCCGCCCGGCGCCCGGCCGGGTCGGCGGTGGTGAGGATGAGGTTCACGTGGGTCCAACCGGTGCGCGAGGGGTCAGCTGTGCGTGGACGTGGTGCCAGGGGCCGGGGCCGAGCTCGGGACGACCGGGCGGGAAGCCTCGGGATCCGAGCCCGGGACGGCTGTGGTGACGGTCAGCTTCACGAGGGTCCAACCAAGGGCGAGAGGGGGTCAACTGTGCGTGGACGTGGTGCCGGGCGCCGGGGCCAGGCTCGGGACGACCGGGCGGGAAGCCTCGGGATCCGAGCCCGGGACGGCTGTGGTGACGGTCAGCTTCACGAGGGTCCAACCAAGGGCGAGAGGGGGTCAACTGTGCGTGGACGTGGTGCCGGGCGCCGGGGCCGGGCTCGGGACGACCGGGCGGGAAGCGTCGGGATCCGAGCCCGGGACGGCTGTGGTGAGGGGCAGATTCACGAGGGTCCAACCAGGGGCGAGAGGGGGTCAGCTGTGCGTGGACGTGGTGCCGGGGCCGGTGGCCCGAGCGGAATCCGGGCCGCGGGGATCGGCCGCGCGGGGGGCGCCGGGGCGGGCGGCCTCGGAGAGAGAGGCCTCGCCGCTCTCGTGCAGGGAGGTCACGGAGGTGGTGGCGGCCGTACCGGAGGCGGCGCGGGCGACGATCGCCGCTCCTTCCCCGGTCCCGGTCGGAGTGCCCCCCTCTTCCTCCTCCTCGAACAGGTCGCGCGCCTGGCGGCCGTCCAGTCCCGTCGAGGCCTCGGCGGCCGGGGCGGGCGGCAGGACGGGCGGGATCGAGGGCAGCACCTTGGCCACGGCGCTGCCCAGCGGGCCGCAGCGGGCCAGCAGCGGGGTCCCGGTGACGGCCACCCGGCCGTGCCGGTCGGTCAGCAGCGAGCGGACGTACGCGCGGCCGGGGCCCATGACCACGGCCCGGACCGTGGGGTCGTCCCCGGGCGGGGCGGCGAACTCCGGGGGCAGCGGGTCCGGCAGTTCGGCCGCGATCAGCACGGGCGCGATACCGAGCCGGGGCGGGGTCTCCCGGGCGGTCCGGTAGGCGGACCGCACCGGAGGGCCCGGGTAGTCCTGGTGCACGCCCTCGGCGACGACGACCAGCGGGCTCGGCAGCCGTACGTCGAGCTGCGCGGCGACCGCCTGGACCAGGGCCGTGGCCGCCCGGTCGTTCCCGGTGACGGAGAGCACGGGCGGACCGACGGCCAGGTCGAGGAAGGCCGCCGACCGGTCCGCCTCACCGACAGCGACGATGATCGGGCGGATGTCGGCCGCCTCCGGTGTCACCGAGGGCAGGTCCGCGCGGGCCACGAGCCAGCGCTCCGGTTCGTCCGGCTCCGTCCACCACACCCCGTCGGGGTCGGGCTGCGGGAGTTCGGTCCCGGCGAGGAGCACGGCGACCGAGTCGGAGTCCACCAGCGCGGCGTACGGTCGGGCCGGTGCGGCGGCCAACCGGGCCGCGGCCAGGGCCCGTTCGGCGTCCCGCCAGGTCTCGGGGGCACCCAACCGCCGTACGAGCAGCCGCAGACTGCTCCGGTGGCGGTACCAGGCCCGCACGGGCGCGGTGAACGCGTAACGGGTGACGGCCAGTTCACGGCGCAGCCGCGCCCAGGCCGCGCGCCAGCCGCCCCAGCGCATCGCCCACACGCGCAGCAGCAGGAAGACCAGCAGCAGCGCCCCGGCGATGCCGAGCACCCGGTAGATGGTGTCGCTGTGCTGCCGGAAGAAGACGAAGGGGTCGGTGTTCCTCATGCCGCCTGGATCTGGTCTCGTAACGCCAACAGGGCGTAGTGGTTGCGGGACTTGACGGTGCCCTGCGGGACCCCGATGGTCCGCGCGGCCTCCGCCCGGGTGTGGTCGCGCAAGTGGATGTGGAACAGCACCTCGCGATGCTCGGGCGACAGCCCCGCCAGGGCCAGCCGGACGACCTGACGGTCGGCGACGCCGTCGGCCAGGTCGCCGGCACTGTCCGGCCGGTGCACCATTCCGTCCGGAATCACGCCGACCGGGATGGCCCGGTCGCGCCGGTGGGCGTCGACCGCGAGATTGCGGGCGACGCGGTACAACCAGGCGATCCGGCGGTCCTCGTCGTGCCGGTCGAGGTCGGCGGCGGCGAGCCAGGCCCTCAACATCGTCTCCTGCACGATGTCCTCGGCACGGTGTCTGTCTCCTGAGGTGAATCGGTACACGTAGTGGAGCAGACGGGCACGGTAGCGCTCAGCGGTGGGGGGAGAGCCGGACGGTCGAGCGTGAGACATGGTTTGGCTCCAACGACGCTCTCTGCGAGGCGACATGGGGACCGCGTGCTTACTGAGACGCGGTGGAACTCCGAGGTTATTGACCTCTTGACGATTTTTCCTGTATCAGTTTTTGCCCAATACAGACAAAACCGAGCAGAGGTAGCTCAGATCCAGCTCAGAGTTCGGTTTCCATTCCGTCACGACAACGCACAAGTAGCCCAGTCGGGAAGGAATGCCATGCCCCACAGGAAGGCCGCACGACTCTACGGCAGCCCCCAGGCCTCCCCCCGCTCCCCCAGCCGCACCGGCCCGATCACGAGGTCGGGCCGCTCCCCCGCGTACAGCAGCACCTCCCGCCCCTCGGCCAGTTCGATCGTGAGGGTGCCGTCCTCCGACACCTCCGTACGGGCCCGCGTGCCGTCGTCCAGCACCGCCCGCACCGGACCGCCGGTCAGGTCGTGCCGCAGGCGCAGCGGCTCGCCCGCCAGGCTTCGGATGCGGATGAAGCGGGTGATGCCCGTCGTACGGACCGCGCTGATCAGGAAGGCGCCCTGGGTACGGAAGTCGTGGAGGGTGACGTCCGGCCAGCTGGGCGGGACGGCGGGGAAGACCCGTATGACGTCGCCCCAGCTCTGGCAGAGCATGTCGTGCAGCGACTGGGAGGCTGAGAGAGGGGTCTCGATGACCGGGCCGGCCTCCGTGTAGTGGGTGTTGGCCCGGCACGGGTAGCGCGTGCTGGTGTCGAAGAACTTCTTCAGGTAGGTCAGGGCCGTGTCACCGCGGCCCATCATCGCGTACAGCGACGCGGCGCCCGTGTAGCTGTAGCCGCGGTGGGAGCCGGTCAGCGCGTGCCAGTGGACCACCGACTTCTCGATCAGCTCGCGGTGTTCCGGCTGGTCCCAGTTGACCAGGTACAGCGGGTAGACCATCAGCAGGTGCGAGTAGTGGCGATGGGACTGCGCGTACGGGGTGTCCGCGCCGATCATGTAGCCGTTGTCGTCGACCGGGTACGGCGTCAGCCTGGCCAGGGTCTCCTGCCAGCGGGGCGCGAGCGGGTCGTCGACGCCCAGGCGTTCCGCCGCCTCCAGGAGTGCGGTGCAGCCCCAACGGATCAGCGCCAGGTCGTAGTTGGTGTCCTTCGGGGGGATCACCGGGTACTCCGGGGAGAGCGTCGACGGGAGGTGCAGCTTGCCGTCGTCCCCTGGTTGGAGGAAGTGCAGGTAGTAGTTGACCGCCCGGCGGAGGAGGGGGTAGAGCGTGTCCCGCAGCAGCTTCTCGTCCATGCTGTGGCGGTAGCTCAGCCACACGTTGTGCAACGCCCAGGCCAGATCGCCGACTTCGGCGCCGGTGCCCGGTGTGCCCACGTTCCGGTTGGCGAACATGTCGGAGCTGCGGCCCACTCCGGAGCTGTCCGAGCGGTACGCGGCGGGCACGTTGGCGGTCAGCTGTTCCTGGTTCTGGCGGACGGTCGTGGCCAGCGCGTCCAGTTCCAGGTGATTGGAGCCGTGGATGAGCCAGTACTCCAGCTGGATGTTGAGGTTCCACCACACCGCCGGCCAGGGCGTGGGCTCCAGCCAGGGGCCGCAGGTGGCCATCGGCGGGCCGCCCGCGCGGCTGGCCGACGCGACCTTGTAGAGCTGGATCCAGTGGAAGCTCTGCAGCCGCTCGTCGGGGAACGAGACGAAGCTCTTGCGGTAGTACGTGTGCCACCAGCGGGTGTGCGGGGCGCGGAGGGCCGCGTAACTCGGCCTGGCACGGCGGATCTTCCTGAGCGACTCCTCCCCTGCCCTGGTGTCGGACGGGTGGCTGTGGGCGACCGTGAGGAGGAGGGTGTCGTGCGAGTGGCGGTAGGCCGTGGCCGTCTGGCCGCCTCCCGTGAGGGGCTGGAGGACCTGTTCGATGCCGTCGCCCGTCGACCCGGTGGTCCAGGGCGGGTTGGGGACGTATCCCGCCGGCGGGGCCTCGCTGATCTTGCGCGGGCTGATGGCCTCCTCGGGGTGGAAGGTCCAGTGGACCTCCTCGTCGCCGGCCGCCGTGACACGGGCGGCGAGGACGCCGTCGTGGATGAGGGCGGCGAGGGTGAGCGTGCCCTTGTCCGTGGTGATCGTGCCGGTCAGTTCGGCGTTCCACAGGCTCAGGCGCCAGTCCACGGCGGTGATGGTGCCGACCGGGTCCAGGGTCAGATGTCCGACCGGGAGGCGGCAGGTGCCCCAGCCGCTGCCGAACTCCGGGCGGTGGTCCTGGACTTCGCCGTGCTGGACGGTGAAGCGGATCGCGTTCGCGCCCGGCTCCTGGTACACCATGCTGCCCAGCCGCCCGTCCCCGAGGAACGGACCCTCGTGCCACAGCGTGGGCACCCTGCGCCACAGCAGATCCTGCCGGCGCAGGAAGTCCGCCCAGGCCGCGTCCGAGTCCATACGGTTGCGGAGCTTCCAACGGCCGCCCGAAGGAGGGGCGGTGACACCCGCACTGCCGACCTCACTGTCGGCCGCCTGGGCAACTCCCGGCAGAGCTGCGGCCGTTGTCCCGGCCAGCGCCGATCCGATAACCGCTCTTCTGGAGGTCATCGCCGGATCACCGCGTCCAGTAGGTGATGTTGCGGAAGCGGGCCTCGGCCCGTCCGCTGCCGTGGTGGTAGACGCCGTTCTTGAAGTGCCGGGTGGCGGGACCCCGATCCGCCCTCGTGAGGACCAACTCGTCGTCGAAATAGACGTTCACGCTGCCCGCCGACGCGTCGTGCGCGATCTTGACGTTGAACCAGGTGTCGTACGCGTTGGTCTTCAGGACCGTGCTGTCGTACGCCCGTACCGTGCCGCCGCTCCCGCTGTACGCGTTGAGCATGAAGTCGGTGGCCGGGGTGCCCTCGGGGTGGATCACGCGGAGGATCTGCACGAAGGTCGCGCCGTTCGTGCCCGACGGGAGGTACACGTCGGCGTCCCACATGTGGCGGCCCGACGTGTACTCCTGCCGCCAGCGCATCTCGGTGCGCGGGTCGGTCGAACTGCCCTCGGACATGGGCTCGTCGGTGTCGTAGACCCACATGCGGTGGACGCCGCCGCTGTTGCTGTACCGGTCGCTCAGGGCCAGGTTCCACGGCTTCTGCATGCCGTAGGTGAAGGTCGTCTTCGTCCAGCCGTCCGTGGGGGACGCGGCTGCGGCTGCGGCCGCCGCCTGGGGCGTCAGCCAGGCCGTACCGCCGGCGAGTAAGCCTCCGGCTGCCAGAATCGTGCGCCTCGATGGCGTCATGGCCATGCCAAATCAACCCTTCCGGGAGTGGCGATTCATCGGATCTATCTGTCGGGTGAGCCTAGAACTGGCCCAGATAGGCGTCAACGCTCCCGTCAAGCCGAAGATAGATCCGATGTAATCTCCTGCACTCCGCCACCGCCTAGGCGGGGCGATAACTCTCCGGCGGAGCCAGATAACTGACCGGCAGTCCGCCCGTGTCGATGACGATCTGGTCGACGGCGATCCCCGGGTCGACCATGAAGACCCGCAGGACGTGCTCACCGGCTTCGGCGACCGTCACCATCGCCGTCAGCCTCTCCACACCGTCCTCCACATTGCGGGCCCAGGCGTCCCCCCGGTTGCCCGTGGCGACGGACTGCCCCGACAGGACCGCCACCGGCTGGTCGTCGAGAGCCACGGCGACCCGCCGGTACCCCCGCTCGTCGAGCGACGGCAGCCGGAAGACGGTCACCGGGAAGGTACCCGTGCTGCTGAAGCGCACCCGGTACCTCAACTCCGGTGCCCGCGCGGCGAATTCGGCGGTGACCGGCGCCGCCGTCGACGGCACCGCCTCCACCGCGCCGGTACGACGGCCCAGCCCGCGCACGGTACGCCAGCGGGCCCCGCCACGCGCCACCCGGCGGTCGGTGTGCACGGCGTCGATCGAGACGCACCCGTGCGCCTCGACGAACCCACGAGCCCAACGGCGCGCCCGCTCACCGTCGTTGCGCACGCTCAGCGGTACGTCGACACGCTGCCCGGCGTCGCCCCCGCTCACCGTGACCGTCGCGTCGTACGTCCCCTCGGGCACCCGGTCCCAGTCGATCTCCACCCACACCCTGGTCTGCTCGGTGAGGGAACCGCCCGACTCGCTCAGCAGGACCCAGGGGTGACTGGCCTCGGCGGTCCAGCTCACCGCCAGAAAACCGGTGTTGAAGACGTCCACGAAGCGGCGGTCCCGGGTGCCGGAGAAGAAGGACAGCGGGCGGGCCGTCCCCGTCTCGTTGCCCTCGGACGCCACCCCCAGCCCCGACGTCTCCTGCCGAGCGACCCTGCTGACGGCCGGGCGGCCCGGCGCCTTCGGGATCTGCGAGGGGTACGGATTGACGATCCCGTCCCATTTCCCGCCCGCCACCTCGGTGTTGTACCGCTTGGTCAGCGCCGCCTCGGTCGAGTGAGCCGCCTCGGCCAGGTCCGCGAAACGGTTGGTCCCGGCGCCGCGTCCCTGACGGACCGCGAGGGCGTTGCGGTCCGCCCAGTAGTACTTCAGGTTCATCAAGTAGGCGCCGTGCACCGGGTATTCGACCAATTCGAAGTAGGCGTCCCGGTAGGCCTCGGGAAGCCTGGCGCCCAAAATCCGCGCCCGCTCAAGGAGTTGGGCGTAGGCGTCCATCCGGCGCCCCGCCTCGTCACCATGATGGACCACCGAGACCAGCCCCTTGGCGATGAACTCCGGGCGCAGCTCGGCCGCGAGACGGTAGTACTCCGTACGGATCGCGGCGATCTCGCGACCGTGCCGGCGCCCGAACTGCCAGCCCGCCCACTCGACGAGAAAGCCCTCCACGTCGTCCGCGCCCCATCTGTCCACGTCCCAGGCGACGTCCATGGCGAAGGACAGCCCGGTCTCGATCGACTTGACGTCCCCCACGTTGAAGATCCACATCCGGTCGGCGCCGTGCTCGTACACCCGGCTCAACTCCTGCCAGACCTTGGCGAGTTGGGTGGTGTCCAGCCACAGATAGCTCTTCGGGCGGCCCCAGTAGGAGAGGTGATAGTAGATGCCGTTGCCGCCTTCGCGCCGCCGCTCGGCCTCGTTCGGCAGCTGGCGCATGTTGCCGTGGTTGTCGTCCGGCCAGATGAGCGTGACGTCGTCGGGGACTTGGACGCCCGCGTTGTACAGGTCCAGCACCTCCTTGTACGGGATGAAGATCTGCGGCTCGGCAGCCTGGCCGACCTCCTCGGCCAGGATGCGGCGCTGGTCGGCGATGATGTCGTTCATCACCACGACCTTCTCCGGGATCGTCGTGGCGTACTTCGTCTCCAGTGCCGTGTCGTGCAGGCCGCGCATCCCGAGCGTCCAGCTGCTCTCGTACGTGGCGTTCTGGCGGGCCCGGGCTCTCCAGTAGTCCGAGATGACACCGGGGTTCACCGTGTAGTCGTACACCGGCAGGCTGCCATCGGCGTTCCGGTGCTCCGCCGCCCACGGGTCCCATTCGTGGACGCCGTTGCGCAGCAGCGCCTCGGGGTGGCTGGAGCCGACGACTATGCCGTACCGCTCGGCGAGTTCGGGGTTCTCGCGGTGCTTGTTGAAGAAGTCGGAGTACGGATGCATGGCTGGCCAGAGGTAGTTGGCCTTGAGGCGGAGGAGCAGTTCGAAGACGCGCTTGTACGTCTCCGGGCCGATGTTCTTGTCCGGCTCCTGGGTGCGGTGGGACCAAGTGGTCAGGTTCTGCTCGTCGTTGACGAAGATGCCCCGGTAGCGGACCGAGGGCTCGTGGCGGACGAAGGGGCCCGTCGGCACGGTCACCTCGTCGCGGTGCTCCACCGGTACGTCGGCCCACCAGTACCAGGGCGAGACGCCGATGCGTTCCGAGGTGTCGTAGATCCCGTAGACCGTGCCGCGCCGGTCGCTGCCCGCGATCACCAGGGCGCGGTCCACTCCGGGCAGCGGGCGGTCGACGACCTGGGTGACCGACGCCTCCCAACTCCCCTTCACCTGGGAGACGTTGAGTCGCCCCTGGGCGATGAGTCGGTCGATGACCGGGCTCGCGCCGATCGTGCCGATCACGACGAGGTGCGGCACCTGCTGGGGCAGGGCGTGGACCAGCTGGGGGCGGATGCCGGTGACCCGTTCGACGTCCGCCTGAAGGTCGCCGGCTGCGCGGATCACGGCGGGATCGTCGGCCGCGTCCACGTAGACGGCGGTGGCTGATCCGCCCTGCACCAGGGGGAATTCGGGTCTGCCGGTGAGAACAGCGGGTCTGCCGGTGAGAACAGAGGGTGCTGCGTGGGCGGTTGCGGGAAGCAGACCGGGGAGCAGCGGGGTCGCTCCGGCGGCGGCCAGGCCGCGCAGGAACGACTTGCGGGTCCATGCCCCCGTGGGGGCCTGCGGCGGTTGTGGTTGCTGCGACCGGTTCCGGGGTTCGTGGTGCGGCACGAGACGCTCCCTTTCCGCCCGGCGCCCCGCTTCGGCTCTTCGCGCAGCCGGTCAAGGAGCTGAGCGTATGAGTGTGGGGGTGGCCCGGTCAGGCCAGAAAGCGCTTGCTATGCATCACGCACCCTAGGACAGGCCCGGCACGACGTCCAGACGATCGACGTCGGCGAATCCGTGCCCGGCCCGGTCGGCGAGGTCGGCCCCTCAGCCCACGTACTCCGTCGCCGCGTCCAGCAGCCAGTCCGTCAGATAGCCGGCGAAGGACGAGCGGACCAGGACCCAGAAGCCGGCCCTGGGTTCGTCCCGGGCGACCAGGACGACCTGGGTGCGGCCGAGGGTCGTCTGGGCGCAGTGGCCGGGGCCGAAGGCGCGCGGGTGCAGGTCGAGGGCGCAGCCGTGGGCCAGGAGGTCGCGGGCGCGCGGGCCCGTGACGAGGAGGGTGGTGCGCTGGGCGGAGACGTCGATGACGGACACCGGCTCGTCCCCGGCCGCCTCCCGGATACGGCCTTCCAGATCCCGTTCGCTGCCGGGCGGGCCCACGAGCAGCCACTCGTCCGGGCCCAGCCACAGGGCGACCAACTCCCCTGCCCGTACGACGGTGTTGGGGGCGAGGGGCAGCGGGACGCCCAGCGCGAGCCCGATGGCGTCGGCCGCCGCTCCCTTGGCGTCGAGGCGCACGTTCAGCTGGGCGAGGAAGGGGAGTTCGGCCAGCCGGACCGCGCCCCCGGAGGCACGGGTCGCGGCGGCGAGACGGTCGGCCGCGTGGGACAAGGGGGACACGCGGGACGCGGGGCTGCTGTGGAGCAGGGTGGTGGTGTCAGCCATCTCGGCGGGCTCCCTCGGGGTCGTAGAGGACGGGGCTCGCGACGGTCACCGGGACCAGGCGGTCTCCCACGGGGGCGTACAGCCGCTCGCCGACGCGTTCCCGGCCGCCCTTGATCAGGGCGAGGGCGAAGGTCCGGCCCAGGGCGGCGCTGCGGTAGCTGGAGGTGACATGGCCGAGCATCGGGACGGGCGGCGCGGGCAGCACGCTGTCGGCGACCAGTTGGGTGCCCTCGGGTAGGAAGGTGCCGGGGTCGTCCGGGAGCAGGCCGACCAGGTGCTTGCGGTCGGGGCGGACGGCGTCGGCACGGGCGTACGACCGCTTGCCGATGAAGTCGGGCTTCTTCTTCGACACCACCCAACTCATGCCGAGATCCTGTGGGGTTACCGTGCCGTCGGTGTCCTGGCCGATGATCGGGTAGCCCTTCTCGGCGCGCAGGACGTGCATGGTCTCGGTGCCGTAGGGCGTGATGCCGTACGGGGCGCCGGCCTCGTACAGCGCCTCCCAGAGGGCGCGGGCCTCCCACGGCGACACGTTGATCTCGTAGGCCAGTTCACCGGAGAAGCTGATCCGGCAGACCCTCGCATCGATGCCCGCGACGGGTGTCTCGCGCCAGGCCATGAACGGGAAGTCCGCGTTGTCCACGGCCAGTTGGGGCGCGAGGGAGCCGAGGACGTCCCGGGAGCGCGGGCCGACGAGAGCCACCGTGGCCCACTGCTCGGTGACGGACGTGCAGTGGACGCGCAGGTCCGGCCACTCGGTCTGGGACCACTCCTCCATCCAGTCCAGTACGGCGGCGGCGTTGCCCGTCGTCGTGGTGACCAGGAAGCGGTCCTGGGCGAGGCGGATGACGGTTCCGTCATCGAAGACCATGCCGTCCGGGCGGCACATGACGCCGTAGCGGATCATGCCGACCTTCAGGGTGCTCATCATGTTGGTGTAGAGCAGGTCGAGGAAGACACCCGCGTCCGGGCCCTGTACGTCGATCTTGCCGAGGGTGGAGGCGTCCATGAAGGCCACGCTGTCGCGGGCGGCGGCGCACTCGCGCAGGACGGCGGTCTCCATGTCCTCGCCGGGCTGCGGGTAGTACCAGGGGCGCTTCCACTGGCCGACGTTCTCGAAGAGCGCGCCCTGCTCGACATGCCAGGTGTGCAGGGCGGTCGTCCGGATCGGGTCGTGCAGCGCGCCCCGGTCACGGCCCGCGAGGGCGGCGAAGGAGACGGGCGTGTACGGCGGCCGGAACGTGGTCGTGCCGAGGGCCGAGATGTCGACGCCGAGCAGTGCGGCGACGATGCCACTGGCCAGGAGCCCGGACGTCTTGCCCTGGTCGTTGGCGGTGCCCGCGGTCGTGTAGCGCTTGGTGTGCTCGACCGAGCGCATACCGGCGCCGGTCGCGCGGGCCAGGTCGTCGACGGTGACGTCTCGTTGGAGGTCGACGAAGGAGCGGGTGTCGGAGGCGTCCGGGATGGCGTACACGTGCATGGGCGGGGTGAGCGGCTGCGCGGCCGGATCGGGGGCGGGGAGGCGGGGCGTACGAGGCGTGCAGCCCTCCGCCTCGATCGCCCGGGACGCGGCGGCCACGCCCTGGGCGAGGACCGTCGGCAGGTCCAGGACGCCGGTCGCACTGCCCGCGACCTCGACGGCCTGACGGCAGCTGTCGGGGACGAACGTGCCGAGCGCGTCGTCGTGCCGGAGCTTGCCCCCGGCCTGGCTGAACAGGTGGGCCACCGGGTTCCAGCCGCCGGAGACGAGGAGGAGGTCGGCGGCGAACTCCCGCTGCCCTCCCGTGAGTTCTCCGTCGGACTCTCCGTACGGGGCGACCGTTACGGCCGTCAGGCGCGCGTCGCCCTCCGTGCCGACGACCGCGTACCCGGCCAGCACCTCGATGCCGGCCGACCTTGCGCGGTCCGCCCACTCGCCCGGTTCGGTGCGGGTGTCGGCGATCGCCGCCACGTCCGCACCCGCCGCGGCGAGGTCCAGTGCCGCCGCGTACGCGCTGTCGTTCGTGGTGAACACGACCGCCCTGCGGCCGGGCAGGACGCCGTGGCGGTTCACGTACGTACGCGCCGAGGCGGCCAGCATCACGCCCGGGCGGTCGTTGTCCGCGAAGGCCAGCGAGCGTTCGTGGGCGCCGGTCGCGAGGACCACTCGGCGGGCGCGGATGCGCCAGACGCGTTCGCGGGAGACGTTCTCGGGGGCGGCGCCGCCGAGGTGGTTGGTGCGGCGTTCGACAGCGAGGAGGTGGTTGTCGTCGTAGTAGCCGAAGACCGTGGTGCGGGGCAGGACGCGTACGTCGGGGGCCGTTCGGAGGTGGGTGACCGTCTCGTCCACCCAGTCGAGGTGCTCGCCCGTGCCCAGGAGGCTGCCGCCCGGCTCCGGGCGGTCGTCCGCGAGGATGACGCGGGCGCCGGTGCGGGCGGCGGTCGCCGCCGCTGCGAGGCCTGCGGGGCCCGCGCCGACGATCAGTACGTCGCAGTGGGCGTGTACGGCGTCGTAGCGGGCGGGGTCGGGGGTGGTGGCGAGGCGACCCTGGCCGGGGAGACTGGTCGCGACCAGGCCGTCGTACAACTCCACCGTGGTGGCGGGGAGCATCGGTTCGGGGAACGGGGCCTCGATCTGGATGACCGCGTTGGGTTCCTCCGGGCCGGCGGAGAAGATGCCTCGGGGGCGGCCGAGTTTGATGCTGGTGCCGGTGTGGATGATGCCGTTGGCGAGGAGGGCGGAGGCGAGGGTGTCGCCTTCGTGGCCGTGGTATTCGGTGCCGTCGAAGGTGAAGGTGAGGGGGGTGTTCTTGTTGGCTCGGCCTCGGGTGGGGAGTCGGTGCGGCTGGGATTCTTCTTCCCCCACCCCACCCCTTCCCGAAATTTCTGGGGGCTCTGCCCCCAGGCCCCCGGTCGGCCCTGAAGGGGCCTCGTCCTCAAACGCCGGACGGGCTGGGTGCAGGGCGGCCCGCTCGGCAAGCCGATGAAGGTCGCCGGGGGTGAGGGGAAGAAGGCCGACGGC
>NZ_JBSFDA010000206.1:0-16938 GCF_053593675.1 Streptomyces sp. NPDC002156
CACCCCCCCACCCACCCCCGCTCCGGATATACCGCCCGAGGCCGTCCAGGCCGACAGCGGGGGTCTGGGGGCGCAGCCCCCAGGGATGGGACGGGTAGGGGCGGCGGGGGCGAAATCCTCCGACCGCCATCCCCGTCGCGCTCAACCGCCCACCGCCCACTCCACGCACCGCCGCAGCACCGTCAGGAACTCCGGTGTCTGCCAGGGGCCCACGTCCACGCGCCCGGTGTCGTCAACTCCGAGGTCCTGCACGTCGTAGCGCCCCCGGCAGTGCCCGAGGGTGAAGTAGCAGACCTCGCCGAGGCCGTGCCGCCGGAGATACAGCACCGGTCGGGGCGCGCTGTCGAGGGCAGCCGTGTCGCCCTCGGCGAAGCCGCGGCACGGCCCCGTGTACTCGGCGTGCAGCAGCACCTCCAGCTCCCCGTGCAGCTCGCACACGTACAGCTCGTCGGTGACCGTGAACGGTTCGATCCCGGCGACCAGCGGATGCTCGGGCCGGGTCACCCTCACCTCGTACGGCTCGATCGGCGGGTGCGCCAGGAACTGACTGCCGAGCACCTCCGCCACTTCCCCGAGAAGCCGCGGAGTCGTGAACACCCGCGCCCCGTCACTCACCGACGGCTCGATCACCGAGTTGGTGCCGTGCAGGGCGAGCCACCGCCCGCCACGCTCGACGAACCGGGCCAGTGCGGCCCGCTGCGCCGGGCGGGGCCGGACGTCACAGGTGTAGGTGACCAGCAGGTCGGCCCGGTCGAGGGCGGCCACGCAGTCGTAGTCCTGGTACACCGTGGTGCGCACCTGCGGATGCTCACCGAGCAGCTCCAGCAGCCGCAGCCGCGCATGGTCGAAGTCGTGCCAGCGCCCGCCGCAGACGAGTACGGCGTCCAGGCGGCCGGCCGGGCCCGCCACGGCTCAGTACTGGACGCGGGTGAGCAGCCCGCCGTCCACCACGAGGTTGACCCCGACGCAGAAGGAGCCGGTGCGTCCGAGCAGGAACGCCACCGCAGCGGCGACGTCCTCCGCGGTGCCGTAGCGGCCGATCGGCAGCTTGGCGAGCACCTCCTCGTACACCTCGGGGCGGCTGGTGCGGATGGTCTCCCAGGCGCCGCCGGGGAAGTCGATCGGGCCGGGCGAGACGGTGTTGACGCGAATGCCCTTCGGTGCGAGGGAGTGCGCGAGGGCCGAGGCGTGCTGGACGACGGCCGCCTTGAGCGCTGAGTACGAGTTGGCGCCGGCCGGGCGCGCGGTGTCGGAGGCGTTGGTGGTGCCGATGGCCACGACGGCGGCCCGCTCGGATGCCTCCAGGTGAGGGAGAGCCGCCTCGACGAGTCCCGCGAACGGGATCAGGTCGCCGCGCAGGCTGGCTTCCCAGGACTCGGGGCCCTTCACATTGCCCGCCGACACATTGGACACCAGCAGGTCCAGGCCGCCGAGTTCAGCGGCGGCCCGCTCCACGAAGCCTGCGAGGGCGGCCGGGTCGGTGACGTCCACCGGTTCCGCGAACACCGTCGCCCCCTCACCGCGCAGTTCGGCGGCGGCCTTGGCCAGCCCTTCCTCGCCCCGGGCACACAGGGCCAGTGCGCAGCCCTCGGCCGCCAGTGTTCCGGCGATCGCCCGGCCGATGCCCCGGCTCGCGCCGGTCACCAGCGCCTTCGCGCCTGTCAGTCCCAGATCCATCGATGTCACTCCTTTGTGAGTAAGGCCTCTTAGTTGCCGGGGAGTTGTGAGAACGGCGCCCGGTCCACCCGCGGCTCCGGCGGCAGCTTCAGCACCCGTTCGCCGATCAGGTTGCGCTGGATCTGGTCGGTGCCTCCGGCCAGCCGGTAACCGGGGGCGCCGAGCAGATGCTGGGTCCAGGCGAAGGTCCCTGGTTCCCCGGTGTCGGCGCTGATCCGCGCTCCCATCAGCTCGGCGGCGACCTGTCCCGTGCGGGTGAGCAGGTCGGAGGCCATGAGCTTGGTCAACGACGCCTCCGGACCCGGTCGGCCGCCGGCGGCGCTCGTCCTGGCGACGCGGTCGACGGTGGCCGCGCGCAGGGCGGCACGTACGTACAGGTCGGCGAGGCGCTGGCGGACCAGTGGGTCCGAGGTGCGGCCGAGGGAGCGGGCGAGCGCGAGCACGTCCGTGAAGGTGCCGCCCTTGCGGCGATTGCCGCTGCCGGAGGCGGTCCGTTCGAAGGCGAGTGTGGTGGTGGCGACCTCCCAGCCCTGGCCCGGGCGCCCGATCCGGAGCCGGTCCGGGACACGTACGCCACTGAGGAAGACCTCGTTGAAGGAGGCGCCGCCGCTCATCTGCCGGATGGGGCGGACCTCCACTCCGGGAGCGTCCATCGGGACCAGGAAGGCGGTGATGCCGGCCTGTTTGACGACGTCCGGGTCGGTACGGGCGAGCAGCAGGCCGTAGTCGGCGAACTGGGCGCCCGAGGTCCACACCTTCTGACCGTCGATCACCCAGTCGTCGCCGTCCTGGTCCTGGCGGGCGCGGGTGCGTACGGCCGCGAGGTCGGATCCGGCACCGGGTTCGCTGAAGAGCTGGCAGGCGAGCAGGTCCGTGCGCAGGAACGCGCGGGCGTGGTCGCGGAGTTGCTCGTCCGTCCCGAAGAGGGAGACGGCCATCGCGACCAGCCGCACGGTGACGCTGATCAGCTCGGTGGACGGCGGCACCTCGAAGGCCGACTCCTCCTGGGCGAAGACGGCCACGTGGGCGGCGGTCAGACCCGCGCCGCCCTTGTCCGCGGGGAGGGTCAGCGCCTGGTAGCCGGCGTCGAAGCGGGCACGCTGGTAGGTGCGGCAGCGCTCCAGCAGCAGGCGTTCCTCGTCCTCCGGGAGGTTGTGGAACACGGCGAGGTCGGCGGCCTCTCCGGTGGACTCCGGCGCCCGTGCCGGTTCGAGCACGGTGGCCAGCCACTGCCGGACCTGTGTGCGCCATACGTCCGGATCGGGCTGGGACATGGCTCCTCCTCGGTCACTTACCAGACGACAGATTCAGTAACAGGAAGTGGGCGCATGCTCCCATCCCGCTGAAACATGCGGGAATACCTCCGTCTGGGGCCAGAGTGTTCCGTACTTTCTTGATAAACGCTACAGTCTCCGCATCCCCTCTCCCCTCGAATCGGGAGAGGCCCGCGGAGCCGCCGGAGGAGCCATGTCGCTGCTGCCACTCGACCGTCGCGCCCAGGAGACACCCGACGAGCCCGCCCTGGCGGACGACCTGGGCGTGCTGTCCTGGTCCGCCCTCGCCGACCAGGTGGCGCGGGCGGCGGCCAGGCTGCTGGAGTTCGCGCCCGGCCCCGACGACCGGATCGCCGTCCTCGGTGACAACGCGATCCCGACGCTGGTGGCCCATCTGGCGGGCCTGCGCGCCGGAGTGGGGACCGTGGCCGCGTCCCGGAACCTCACCTCGGGCGAGCTCGTCGACCAGATCATCGACGCGGGCGTGACCGGGATCATCGCCGGACCCGTGGGCACGGGTGCCGCCCTCGACGCTGCCCGGGAACTGGGTCTGCCGGTCGTGACACACGGAACCCCGGAGACCGGGCACGCCTTCGACTGGGACCTGTGGCTGGCCTCCGCGCCCGCCGGGCACACCCTCCCGCCGGACCGGCCCGCCCGGCCTCCGCTCGTCTACACCTCGGGCACCACCGGACGGGCGCGCGGCACCGAGGTGCGCTGGGTGAGCGGCCCGGTCGCCGACAGCTCCGCCTACCTCGCCGCGATGTCCGCCCGGCCCGGATTCCCGCCGGGACCGCACCTGGTGTGCGGCCCCCTGCAGCACAACGCCCCGCTGACCTCACTGCGACACCTGGCGGCCGGTCAGCCGGTGGTCGTCCTCGGCCGGTACGACGCCGAGACGTTCCTCAGCCGGGTGCAGCAGTGGCGGGTCTCCTCGACGGTGATGGTGCCCACCCACTTCCAACGGCTGCTCGCCCTCCCGGACGAGGTCCGCGCCCGGTACGACGTCTCCAGCCTGCGGCAGGTCTCCCACACCGGCTCCGCGTGTCCGCCCGACGTGAAGCGAGGCATGATCGACTGGTTCGGGCCGGTGCTGAGCGAGTCGTACGGCGCCAGCGAGGCGGGCACCGTGGCGCGCATCAGCAGCGACGAGTGGCTGGCCCACCCTGGCTCGGTCGGGCGGGTGCGGCCCCCGTTCGAGGTGCTGGTCACGGACGACGACGGCGAGCAACTGCCGTCCGGGGAACGCGGGTTGCTGGCTTTCCGGGCGCCCGACGACCAGGGCGTCCGCTACCACGCGGACCCGGACAAGACCAAGGCCGCCTATCTCTCCCCCGGCGTCTTCACGCTGGGCGACATCGGCTTCGTCGACTCGGACGGCTACATCTTCATCACCGACCGGGCCGCGGACGTCGTCGTCTCCGGCGGCGTGAACCTGTACCCGGCCGAGAGCGAGGCGGTTCTGCGGCAGCACCCGGCGGTCGTCGAACTCGCGGTGATCGGCGTGCCCGACCCGGACTTCGGCGAGGCGCTGCGGGCGCTGGTCGTGGTCGCGGGGGACGAGCCGCCGGCCGACGAGCTGGACCGGTTCTGCCGCGAGCGCCTCGCCGCCTACAAGTGCCCGAAGTCGTACGAGTTCGTTCCCGAGCTCCTGCGCAACGCG
Organism: Streptomyces sp. NPDC002156; assembly: GCF_053593675.1. Classification (NCBI taxonomy): domain Bacteria; kingdom Bacillati; phylum Actinomycetota; class Actinomycetes; order Kitasatosporales; family Streptomycetaceae; genus Streptomyces; species Streptomyces sp. NPDC002156. The sequence goes on from NZ_JBSFDA010000206.1 coordinate 4,615, forward strand.
ATGGGCAAGCTCGACAAACGCGCGATGCGCCGCCCGTACTGGAGTTCGGAACGGACCATCGCCGGCTGAGCCTCCCCTCCCGCCCTCTCCCTTGTGTACGAAGGATCGTCCATGACCGAACTCCTCCTCATCCGGCACGGCCTCCCCATGGGCGGCGTGTTCGACCCGGGCCTGTCGCCGGAAGGCACTGCTCAGGCCGAACGCCTCGCCGCCTGGCTCGGGCACGAGGGCCTCGACGCCCTGTACGTCAGCCCGTTCCGACGAGCCCGGGAGACCGCCGCACCCCTGGAACGCCTCACCGGCATGACCGCCACCGTCCTCGACGACCTGCGCGAGTGGGACACGGACGTGTCCCAGCCCTACACACCACCGGAGCAGATCGGCGCGCACGACCCCCGTGCGGTGGCACTCAGCGAAGGACGCTACGAGGACTTCGTGCCCGACCTGGACTGGGACGCCTTTCGTGCGCGAGCCGTGCGGGCCATGGACACCATCCTCGACGCCCATCCCGGCGGGCGGGTCGCGGCCGTGTGCCACGGCGGCATCACCAACACGTATCTGGCGACGGTGCTCGGCCTGCCCACGATGTTCTGGTTCCACCCCGGCTACACGTCCGTCAGCCGGGTGCGGCGCATGCCCGGCGGGCGGATCGTTCTGCACTCGGTGAACGAGACGGCCCACATGATCGCCGAACGTGCCGTCGAGCCGGTCGCCTGATTTCCGATCCGCACCCACCCAGGAGGTTCCGGTCATGCCCGGATCCGTCATCGTCGCCGGAGCCAGGACGCCCATCGGCAAACTGATGGGCTCCCTGAGCACCCTGTCCGCGGTCGACCTCGGCGCCCACGCCATCGGCGCGGCCCTGGCCGCCGTCCGCCTGGACCCGGCGGCCGTGGAGGCCGTCGTCATGGGGCATGTCGTGCAGGCCGGGGCCGGCCCCAACTCGGCCCGGCAGGCCGCGATCCGTGCCGGTATTCCGTTCTCCGTGCCCGCGAGCACCGTCAACAAGCTCTGCCTGTCCGGTCTGCACGCCATCGCCCTGGCCGACCTCATGATCGCCTCCGGCCGTCACGAGGTGGTCGTCGCCGGAGGCATGGAGTCCATGTCGGGCGCCCCGCACCTGCTGCGCGGATCACGCACCGGCTGGAAGTACGGTTCGGCCGCGGTCGAGGACGCCCTCGACCGCGACGCTCTGGTCTGCGCCTTCGACGGGGTCTCCATGGGCGCGGCCACCGAGCGCTACCAGCAGCCGTTCGCGCTGACCCGGGAGGAACAGGACGAGTACAGCGCGCTGTCCCACCAACGGGCCGCCCACGCACAGGAGTCGGGCGCGCTGTCGGAGGAGATCGCCTCCCTCACCGTGGCCGGGCGCCGGGGCGAGACGGTGGTCGACACCGACGAGGGCGTACGGCCGACGAGCACCGCCGAGAGCCTGGGGCGCCTGAACCCTGCCTTCTCGGGCGCGGGCACCATCACCGCGGGCAACTCGTCGCAGCTCTCCGACGGCGCCGCGGCCGTCGTCGTGATGAGCGCGGAGCGCGCCCGGCGCGAGGGTCTGACCCCGCTCGCCGAGATCGGCGCCTACGGCACGGTCGCGGGCCCCGATCCCTCGCTGCTCGTCCAGCCGGCCGGCGCGGTCCGCGACGCGCTGGCCCGGGACGGCCGACTGAAGGCCACCGACCTGGACCTGTTCGAGATCAACGAGGCGTTCGCGGGAGTGGCCCTGGCTTCCGTACGGGAGCTGGACATCCCCCTGGACAGGGTGAACGTCAACGGCGGAGCGATCGCGCTCGGGCACCCGGTCGGCATGACCGGGGCCCGGCTGGTGCTGACTCTCGCGGCCGAACTGCGGAGGCGCGGAGGCGGCAACGGCGCGGCGGCCCTGTGCGGGGGCGGCGGCCAGGGCGACGCGCTGTTGCTGCACGTACCGACGCAGGCCTGAACCCCGGAGCTGAACCACCATGAACGACAAGTTGCCCCCGGCCCAGACGACCCTCACGGTGGCCGCCCGCACCCTCGCCGCGGACGACGTCGTCTCCCTCACCCTGCGCCGCCCCGACGGCGGCGCGCTCCCCACCTGGACACCGGGCGCCCACATCGACGTACTCATGGAGGGCGTGGATGGCGATCTGGTCCGTCAGTACTCCCTCTGCGGAGACCCAGCCGAGCGCGAGGCCTGGCAGATCGCCGTGCTGCGCGAGCCGCAGGGCCGTGGCGGCTCGGCGTACGTCCACGACCGGCTGTGCGAGGGCGCCACCGTGCGGGTCCGCGGACCGCGGAACAACTTCCCGCTGCGGCCCGCCGCACGGCATCTGTTCATCGCCGGGGGCGTCGGTATCACGCCCATCCTTCCCATGGTCGAGGCCGCCGAGGCCGCGGGGGTGGACTGGCGTCTGCTGTACGGCGGCCGCACCCGGACCTCGATGGCGTTCCTGGACCGCCTCGCCCCGCACGGGGACCGTGTCCTGGTCCGTCCGCAGGACGAGTACGGCCTGCTGGACCTCGCCGCCCACCTCGGTGTGCCCGAGGAGGACACCCTGGTGCACGCCTGCGGTCCCGAACCCCTGCTGCGAGCCGTGCAGGAGCGGTGCGCGAACTGGCCCCAGGGCACGCTGGGCGTGGAGCGGTTCGCCCCGGCCCGGACGTCCGGGTCCACCGCTCCGGCCGAGGCGTTCGAGGTGGAGCTCGCCCGTTCCGGGCTCACCCTCACCGTGCATGCGGACCGCTCGGTGCTCGAAACCGTGGAGAAGGCCGGAATCGAGATCGACTTCTCCTGCAGGGAAGGCACGTGCGGCACCTGCGAGACCGACGTACTCGACGGCCGACCCGACCACCGCGACTCGCTGCTGACGGAGGACGAGCGGGCCGCCGGCGACACCATGCTCATCTGCGTGTCCCGCTCGTGCGGGCCTCGCCTGGTCCTCGACCTGTGAAAACGGAACGGTACGTTCACCCTCTTGTGCGATCATGCATCCGTGAACGCGCCTTCCACCCCGCCTTCGGGCGGATCCTCCGGCGAATGCGTCGCCAAGTCCCCTGGTTTCGCAGCCGAGTTCAAGGGCGCCGTAACGCTGCGGGCCTTCGGGCTCGTGCTCGGCGGCCTGCTCGTCCAGCTCGCCTTCGTCATCTCCTATGTCGGGGCCTTCCACTCACCCACGCCCCACCGGATCCCCGTGGCGGTCGCGGCTCCGCAGCAGGTGTCCGCGAAGATCGTCGCCCAGCTCAACGCCCTCGACGGCGACCCCGTCCACGCCGAGGCGGCACCGAGCACCGCGGCCGCCCGGCAGTGGGTCCTCACCCGGAAGTCGGACGCCGCCTTCCTCTTCGACGCGACCGGCACCAAGGACACCCTTCTGGTCGCCTCGGCGGGCGGCCCGTCGGTGTCGCAGACCGCCACCCAGATCGCCCAGAAGATCGAGGCGGCTCAGAAGCGGCAGATCACCGTCACCGACATCCGCTCCCCCAACTCCGGGGACGGACGCGGCATGACGTCCTTCTACCTCGTGGTGGGCTGGGTGATCGGCGGCTACCTCACCGCGACGATCATGGGCATGGCGGCGGGCTCCCGGCCCGCCAACCGGCACCGCACCCTGATCCGCCTCGCCGTCCTCGTACTGTACGCAGCCGTTTCGGGGATCGCCGGGGCGGTCATCGTGGGACCGGTGTTCGGCGCGCTCGGCGGTCACTTCTGGGCTCTGAGCTGCATCGGCGCCTTGGCCGTCCTGGCCTCGGCGGCCACCGCGCTCGCTCTGCAGACCCTGCTGGGCCTCCTGGGCACCGGCGTGGTCATCCTGCTCTTCGTGGTGCTGGGCAACCCGAGCTCCGGCGGGGTGTATCCGGCACCGCTGCTCCCGCCGTTCTGGAGTGCGATCGGGCAGGCCCTGCCGCCGGGAGCGGGCACCACTCTCGTCCGCAACACCGTGTACTTCTCGGGCCACGCCACCACGCAGGCGCTCTGGGCGCTCGGCGCCTACGCGGTGGGCGGCGCGGTACTCGCCTGGGCGGCGTCCTGGTGGCACGAACGGCGGCATGTCGACGCGACGACCGCCGCGGAAGCCATACCGATCCCGGTGCCTTCCCCCACCGCCTGACCCACGGCCCGTCCGCACGGGAGTCCGCGCCTCGGACTTCGACCCCTGCGTACGGGCGGCACCTCGGCGGTCGAGGGCGCCCTCGACCATGCAGCGGTAGTGGGCGATCTCCCCCGTGGAGAAGCGGCCGGGACGGGTTCGATGCGGGCCGGCCCGATGCTCAACCGGTAGTCCGTGAAGCCCAGTTCGGCGAGCAGGCCGATGTCATGGCCGAACCTTTCAGTTCGTCGCCGGACCCGGCCACACAGCCGAGGCATCGTCCCGGTCGGGGTCGGGCAGCCGCACCGGGCGAACGGGGACCGTGCGGGTGTGTCCGTCCGTCACCGCCGTCCAGGGGACGGGGTGACCCGAGTAGCACAGGGTGGTCAGGACGAAGACGCCGTCGGCATAGACCTCGACGTACTCGCCGATGGTGAGGATCCGCAGGGTTCTGGCGGGCTCGGTCAGGGTCGTCTCGCCCAGGGGTGCGTCGGCGGGGCCGGTGATCCAGAGGTTCTTGCCGTCGCAGCCGACCAGCAGGGCGGGGCCGTCGGCCGCTGTTCGCAGAGTGATCTCGACGCGGCCGGATACGTCGAGGTCGCCGACCGCGTGCAGGGCCGGCTCCTTCGTCTCCTCGCCCAGCCAGCGGTCCAGGCCCGGCCACCACTCCAGGCGGGGCGGTGAATCGGCCGGTACGACAAGGGACTTGGGCTGGGCCAGCATGCCGCGGCAGCGTTCGCCGGAGTCGGTGAGGTCGACTCGGCGGGGCGTGGTGTGCAGGACGACTCGGGAGCCGTCGGGGGCGGCGATGACTCGAGGGGCGTACGAGCCGGTCGGGCCCAGCGGGCCACGACGGGTCCACGGCCCCCTCAGACGCGGCGCGGTCCATGCCTCGAAGCCGCGCGTCGCGCCGATCGAACCGATCAGCAACCAGCTGCCGTCGTCGAGGCGTTCGAGGACCGGGCACTCCAACTCGTCCACGTCACCGGGTGAGATGAGCGGCGGGTGGACCGTCCAGTGCTCCAGGTCGTCCGAAGTCGCCCACCCCACACAGCCGCTGGCCTCCACCGGCTGGGTCGTGTCGGCCGCGCAGACGACCATCACCCAGCCGTCTCCCTCGTCGTCGCGTACGACGAACGGGTCGCGCCAGCCCATGCGTTCGCCCGTGCGGTACCAGCGGGCGTCCGCCTCGACGACGGGTCCGGTGCCGTGGCGGCGCCAGCCGGTGCCGTCGGTGCGGTCGGAGTACGCGAGGCCGACCGACTGGAGCGGCCAGCCGCCTTCCGTCAGTCCGCTCACGCCCGTGTAGAACATCGCCATTCCGTCGCCGTACGGGACGGGGTGCATGGTCCACACCGCCTGCTGGTCGAAGCGGCCGGGCAGGCCGTTGCCGAAGGCGGTGCCCTCGGGCCGCCAGGCGACCAGGTCGGTGGAGGTGGCCCGGCCGTAGGAGGTCTCCATCCGCAGGTGGTCGAACTCGGCCGTCCACGGGCCCTGGAGGTGCAGCACCGCGTAGGTGCCGTCGTCGTCGCGGAGCAGGGCGAAGTCGTTCACGCAGAGGCCGGGCGGGGCGTATCGCATGCACAGTTCCTGTCGGCTCGCAGCGCCCAAACGCGTGCGCTGACCATTGACCTCGAAGGTCTCGCTTGAGAATCGGCCCAAGTAAAACTGAACGCAAACGCTTGCGCAACAACGAGGCCCGGTTTACGGTCTCGTCACCCCCAGATCACACCGATGTGAAACCGACGGGAGAAATGCGCTGTGACCGTCAGCATCACCGATGTCGCCCGCGCCGCCGGAGTCTCGGCGTCCACCGTGTCCCGCGCCCTGCGCGGACAGCCGGGCGTCTCCGACGAGGTGCGCGCCCAGATCACGGCCGTCGCCGCACAACTCGGCTATACGGCGTCCCGCTCGGCGTCCAGTCTGGCGAGCGGGCGCACCTTCACGATCGGCGTCGTGGTCCCGTACGTGGGCCGCTGGTTCTTCGGCACCGTGCTGGACGCCGCCGAGCACGTGTTCAGCGCCGCCGGGTACGACGTACTGCTGTACAACCTGGGCTCGCCCGAGACACGCAAGCGTTTCTTCACCAAGATGCCGGTCCGCAAGCGGGTCGACGCCGTGCTGTCGCTGCTCATCCCCGACGAGGACGAGTCCGCCGCGCTGCGCTCGCTCGGGGTGCCGCTGGCCAGCACGGTCGGCGGCGCCCGGCCCGGCTTCACCGTCGTCGGCATCGACGACCGAGCGGGCACCGAGAGCGCCGTACGACACCTGGTGAACCTCGGTCACCGCCGGATCGGCATGATCTCGGGGTCCAGCGGGCCGCTGCACTGGACCACCCCCATCGAGCGCCGCAACGCCTACCTGGACGTCCTGGCCGACGCCGGGATAGAGCACGACCCGGCCCTGGAGGCGGACGGCGACCACACCGTCGACGGCGGCGAGCGGGCGATGACCGAACTGCTGGCCGTCTCCCGGCCGCCGACGGCCGTGTACGCGCAGTCCGACGAGATGGCGATGGGCGCCCTGCGCGCCCTGCGCCGCCACCGGCTCAAGGCACCGGACGACGTGTCCGTCGTCGGCTTCGACGACCACGAACTCTCCGACGTCGTCGGCCTCACCACCGTCGCCCAGCCGGTCGCCAAGCAGGGCGCGGAGGCCGCCCGGCTGCTGCTGCGCCTGCTCGACGAGCCCGACGCCGAATCCCCGGGGCACGTCCAGATGCCCACCCGCCTCGTCCTGCGCGAGACCACCGCCCCGCCCCGGCCTCGTGGACCTCAGTGACAACCGGCCCTTCTTCGAGCCACACCCCCACGCTCCGGAAGCACCCCCGCACCACGAACCCTCGCCACAGCACGGAGGCACACACCATGAGCTCGACCAGCAGAAAGTACCGCCGCACCGCCTGTACGGGCCTGGCGCTCGCCCTGCCCCTCGTGGCGCTGGCCGCCTGCGGCGGAGGCGGCACCACCGACACCTCCGCCGATGCCGGCAGCGGCAAGGGCACCATCAGCGTCTGGGCCCACCAGGGTCAGAAGAGCGAGGACGCCGCCGTGCAGGCCGCGGCGAAGTCCTTCAACTCCTCGCAGAGCGCCATCAAGGTCGAGCTGAAACTGATTCCCGGCAACGACTACACCAAGACCGTCACCGCCACCGACGCCTCCGAGCTGCCGGACGTGCTGGAGTTCGACGGCCCGACCATGGCGAACTTCGTCTACAACAAGAAGCTCGCGCCCATCGACGACTACGTCTCCGCCAAGACCCTGGCCAACGCCACCGACGCGAACAAGTCCCAGGGGGACATCGGCGGCAAGCACTACGGCCTGGGCATGTACGACTCGGGGCTCGGGATCTACGGCAACAAGAAGCTGCTGGACGCGGCCGGGGTGAAGTACCCGACGAGCGTGGACGACGCCTGGACCGCGGACGAGTTCACAGCCGCGCTCAAGGCGCTGAAGGCCAAGGACTCCGACGGCAAGACCCTCGACGTCCAGGAGAACAACGGCTTCGCCACCGAGTGGGGCACCTACGGCTTCGCCCCGATCGTCTGGTCGGCCGGCGGCTCACTGCTCAAGGACGGCAAGGCGGAAGGCGTCCTCGACTCGCCGAAGGTCGTGTCGGCACTGAAGACCTTCCAGTCCTGGAAGACGTACGTCGACCCCAACACCGACGGCAACGCCTTCGCCAAGGGCCGGGTCGCCCTGAGCTGGGTCGGCCACTGGATGTACCCCACCTACAGCGAGGCCCTCGGCGACGACCTCGTCGTGCTGCCGCTGCCCGACTTCGGCAACGGCCCCAAGACCGGCCAGGGCTCGTGGGCCTGGGGCATCGGCGCCGACAGCAAGAACGCCAAGGCCGCCGGCACCTTCATGGACTACCTGCTCAACGACACCAACGTCGCCGCGATGACGAAGGCCAACGGCGCCCCGCCCGCCACCAGGACGGCACTCGCCGCGAGTGAGCTCTACAAGCAGGGCGGCCCGCTCCAGCTCTTCGCCGACCAGCTCGCCAAGCCCTGCGGCGACAGCGACATCATCAAGTCCTGCGTCGCCGTCACCCGCCCGGTGACCGCCGGGTACCCCACCGTCACCGCCAAGTTCGGCGAGGCCCTCAACTCGGTCTACGGCGGCACCGACCCGAAGAGCGCCCTGGAGAAGGCCGCCCGCGCCATCGACCAGGACTTCTCCGACAACGCCGGCTACCAGATCCCGTAGGACCATCGGCCGGGGGCGGGCCCGCTTGTGCCATGCCCGCCCCCGCCGGGAACAGGAACCGTCCGTGACATCCGTCGACCCGGCGCCCGCCGCGCCCCCCGCCCGGGAGAAGGCCCCACCCGTGACCGCCGCCCACCCCGTGCGCCCGGTGCGTCCGGCGCGCCCCGTACGCCCTGTGCGCAAGAACCGCGACTGGTTGCACGGACTGCTCATGTCCACGCCCGCCGTCGCCGGACTCATCGCCTTCGTCGGCGTCCCGTTCTGCTACGCCGTCGTCCTCTCCTTCTACAACGTCCGCCTGGGCTCCCCGCTGCCGCCCACCTTCTTCGGCCTGGAGCAGTACCGGCGGCTGTTCACCGACCCCGACATGTCCGGCCCCTTCCTGCGGGCCCTGCTCAACAACCTGACCTTCGCCGTGGTCGTCGTACCCGTCCAGACGGGCCTGGCGCTCGGGCTGGCGATCCTCCTCAACCGCAAGCTCAAGGCGATCGGTCTGTTCCGGTCCCTCTTCTTCATGCCGGTCGTCTTCCCCATGGCGCTGGTCGCCGTGATCTGGCGCCTCATCCTCGCCCGCAGCGACCAGGGCATGCTCAACTCCGCGCTGGACGCGGTGAGTTTCGGCAACTGGGGCGCCTTCGACTGGCTCGGCGACTCCGCCACCGCGATGGCCTCGATCATCGTGCTGTCCATCTGGCAGGGCGTCGGCTTCCAGATGGTCATCCTGCTCGCCGGTCTCCAGCAGATCCCGGGCGAGCTCTACGAGGCCGCCGAACTCGACCGCGCGAGCCGCTGGCAGCAGTTCCGCCATGTCACCCTGCCCGGCATCCGCGGCACCCTCGTCTTCGTCGTGATGCTCACCTCGGTGCTGTCGTTCCGGGTCTTCGACCAGGTGTACGTCCTCGTCAAGGGCGGCGGCCTCAACGAGGACGCCACCCGGACCGTGATGTACCAGGCCGTCACCACCGCCTTCGACCAGAACAACGTCGGCCAGGCAGCCGCGATCACCGTCGTCTTCTTCCTGATCGTCGTCGCCCTGACCATCGTCCAGCGCCGCGTCGTCCGGCCCGACAACGAGGACTGACCATGAGCACCCACACGGGCCTCACCCGCACGCCCCTGCGCCGCCTCCTCGACTACGCCGTCCTGTCGGTCCTGGCGTTCGTCTTCGTACTGCCCGTCCTGTATCTGTTCATGGGCAGCCTCAAGCCCTCCGACGAAGTCCTGGGCGGGCTGTCCGGCTTCCTCCCCACCCACCTGTCCTTCGACAACTACACAGCGGTCCTCGACAGCCTCAACTCCGACAGCACCGGCTACTTCTGGCGCTTCATGGGTGTCTCGTTGCTGCTGGCGTTCGTGGTGGTGACGGGCGGTCTGTTCGTCAACTCGATGGCGGCGTACGGCCTTTCGCGGCTGAAGTGGCGTGGCCGCAACGCCGTCTTCACCCTCGTCCTGCTGCTGATGCTGGTCCCGTTCGAGTCGGTCGCGGTCCCGCTCTTCTACATGTACAACGACCAGCGCAACACCCTCTTCATCCAGGCGATCCCCTTCCTCGCCAACGCCTTCTCCGTCTACCAGTTCCACACCTTCTTCCGCTCGATCCCGCCGAGCATCGAGGAAGCCGCCCGCCTCGACGGCGCGGGCCCCTGGCGCACCTTCTTCGCGATCATCGTCCCGATGTCGAAGCCGGCCTTCGCCTCCGTGGCGATCCTGACCTTCCTCACCCAGTGGGGCTCCTTCCTCTGGCCGGTGCTGATGGTCTCCGACCCCTCGGTCCGCCCGCTCCCCCTCGAAATGAGCGTCTTCCAGGGCCAACAGCCCCCGGACTGGGGGCAGATCCTCGCCTTCGGCGTCCTCCTCGTCCTGCCCGTCCTGATCGTCTTCGCCTTCTTCCAGCGCTGGTTCGTACAGGGCGTCGCCAGCTCCGCCGTCAAGGGCTGAGCAAGGGCAGAAGTGACGGCCGGCTCCTCGCCACGTGGCGACTGCGGCCCCAAGAGCTTGCTCTCGACCGACAGGTTTCCTTAGCGTTGACGCGTGACCACCTCACCCGCCCGAGCGGGGAACCTGCCGGCGGCCTACACGACGTTCGTCGGTCGGCGGCGGGACATCGCGGAGATCCGCCGCCGCCTCGCCGACGTCCGCCTGCTGACGCTGACCGGTGTCGGCGGGGTGGGCAAGACGCGGCTGGCGCTGGAGGTCGCGACCACGGCGCGCAAGGGCTTCGCCGACGGGGTGTGGCTGGTGGATCTGGCCCCGGTGCAGGACCCGGCGACCGTGGCCGAGGTGACCGCCACCGCTCTCGGCATGCCCGATCTGTCGGCCAGGCCCGCCGTCGAACAGCTCGCGGCGTATCTGGCCGAGCGCCAGTGCCTGATCGTGCTGGACAACTGCGAGCACCTGGTCGACGCCTGCGCGGCACTGGCGGACGCGCTGTTGTCGGCCGCCCCCGGCCTGCGTGTCCTGGCGACCAGCAGGCAGACCCTGGGCCTCGCCGGGGAGCACGTCTTCACCGTCGCCCCGTTGTCGGTACCCGACGAGGCCGTCGAACTGCTGCGCGATCGGGCCGCAGCCCACCGTCCGGAGTTCGACGTCACGGACAGCAACCGGGCCGCCGTGACGCGCCTGTGCACCCGCCTCGACGGTCTGCCGCTGGCGATCGAGCTGGCCGCCGCCCGGCTGCGTACGCTCACCGTCGACCAGGTGACGGACCGCCTGGAGGACCGCTTCGCCCTCCTCACCGGCGGCAGCCGCGCCGCCCGCCCCCGGCAACGCACCCTGCGCGCACTCGTCGACTGGAGCTACGAGCTGTGCACCCCCGCCGAGCGGCTGCTGTGGAACCGGCTGTCGGTGTTCGCCGGCGGCTTCGGCCTGGACGCGGCCGAGGGTGTCTGCGCGGATGCCAGGGTGGAGGGGATCTCCCGCGCAGACGTCCTCGACCTCCTCGATCGTCTGGTCGCCCAGTCCGTCGTCCTCATCACCGAACGCGAGGGCCAGCCGCGCTACTGGCTGCTGGAGACGATCCGCCAGTACGGCGCGGAGAAGCTCGCCGAGTCCGGTGAGGGGGACCGCGTCCGCGTGCTGCACCGCGACTTCCACCGCGGCCTCGCCGAGCGGATCGCGGACGGCTGGTACGGCCCCGGCCAGGAGGAAGGCTTGGCCCGGTTGCGCGCCGAGCACGGGAACCTGCGCATCGCGCTGGAGCACAGCGACCCCCGGTCCGCGCTGGCGCTGGTCGCCGCGCTGCGCTTCCACTGGTGCGCCGACGGCTTCCTCGGCGAGGGCCGACGGTGGCTGGAGCGGGCCTTGGCAGCGGCCCCGGAGCCCACTCCCGCCCGGGCCAAGGCCCTGTGGGTGGCCGCCTGGGCCGCGCTGCTCCAGGGCGACCATCCGGCGGCGGACCGGGCACTGGCGGAGGCCGAGGAGCTGGGCCGACGGCTCGACGACCCCGTGGTGTCCGCGTACGTCCAGGGCTTCCGGGGAACGTCGGCACTGTTCCGGGGGCACCTGGAGGAGGCCGCGTCCTGGTACGAGCGGGCGGTGGCCGCCCACAACGCGGTGGGCGACGGTCCTGGCGCCCTGATCTCCCTCTTCCAGCTCGCCGTGGCCCAGGCCCACACCGCCGACCCGCGCGCCGAGCGGACCGGTCGCCTGGCCGTGACCACCGCCGAGGAACACGGCGAACGGTGGAGCAGGTCGTACGCGCTGTGGGCCCTGGGCCACGACGCCTGGGTGCACGGCGACGCGGACTCCGGTACGGCGCTCACCCGGGCCGGGCTCGACATCCAGCAGGGCTTCAACGACTACGTCGGCACCGCGCTGATGATGGAGCTGCTGGCCTGGATCACCGCGTCCCAGGGCGATCACGCGCGGGCCGCGCGGCTGCTGGGCTCCGTCCGGTCCCTGTGGCAGCACATCGGCACCACGATCGCGGCCTTCGGCCCTCATCTCGCCGAGCGGCACGACCGGTGCGAGCGGTCGGTCGTACGGGCGCTGGGCACGGCGGCGTACGAGGCGGCGCTCGCCGAGGGCGGCGCGCACGAGCGGCC
>NZ_JBSFDA010000207.1:0-16865 GCF_053593675.1 Streptomyces sp. NPDC002156
GCCGGCGACGATGATCAGGTCGGCTTTGTAGAGGTCCTCCAGGAGGACGCTGCCCTTGCCGATCCCGATGGTCTCGGAGAGCCCCCGAGGATGGGACGGGTAGGGGCGGCGGGGGCGAAAACGATCCACCGGGTCCCCATTGGCCCTTGCAGTGGACTGCTCCCCTCCCGTTTCCTCAGTGTTGCCGCAACCCTCTTCTTCCACCGAGTGAGGTCGAACCGTGTCCAGCACGCTCTCCAACCCCGTCCAGACGCCCGAAACCGGCACCGCCCGCGTGAAGCGCGGCATGGCCGAGCAGCTCAAGGGCGGTGTGATCATGGACGTGGTCAACGCCGAGCAGGCGAAGATCGCCGAGGACGCCGGCGCCGTCGCCGTCATGGCCCTGGAGCGCGTCCCCGCCGACATCCGCAAGGACGGCGGCGTGGCCCGGATGTCCGACCCGGACATGATCGAGGGCATCATCGAGGCCGTGTCCATCCCGGTCATGGCGAAGTCCCGCATCGGCCACTTCGTCGAGGCCCAGGTCCTCCAGTCCCTCGGCGTCGACTACATCGACGAGTCCGAGGTGCTGACCCCGGCCGACGAGGTCAACCACTCCGACAAGTGGGCCTTCACCACCCCGTTCGTCTGTGGCGCCACCAACCTCGGAGAGGCCCTGCGCCGCATAGCCGAGGGCGCGGCCATGATCCGCTCGAAGGGCGAGGCCGGCACCGGCAACGTCGTCGAGGCCGTCCGCCACCTGCGCCAGATCAAGAACGAGATCGCCAAGCTCCGCGGCTACGACAACAACGAGCTGTACGCCGCCGCCAAGGAGCTGCGCGCGCCGTACGAGATCGTCAAGGAGGTCGCCGAACTGGGCAAGCTCCCGGTGGTGCTGTTCTCCGCCGGTGGCGTGGCCACCCCCGCCGACGCCGCGCTCATGCGCCAGCTCGGCGCCGAGGGCGTCTTCGTCGGCTCCGGCATCTTCAAGTCCGGCGACCCGGCCAAGCGCGCCGCCGCCATCGTGAAGGCGACCACCTTCTACGACGACCCGAAGATCATCGCGGACGCCTCCCGCAACCTCGGCGAGGCCATGGTCGGCATCAACTGCGACACCCTCCCCGAGGCCGAGCGCTACGCGAACCGGGGCTGGTAGCACCCATGTCACCCAGGTCATCCATGCACGACACTCCTGTCATCGGCGTCCTGGCCCTCCAGGGCGACGTACAGGAGCACCTCATCGCCCTGGCCGAGGCGGACGCCCTGGCCAGGCCGGTGCGGCGCCCCGAGGAACTCGCCGAGGTGGACGGCCTGATCATCCCCGGCGGCGAGTCCACCACCATCTCCAAGCTGGCCGTCCTCTTCGGCGTGATGGAGCCCCTACGCGCGCGCGTGCGGGCCGGTATGCCCGTCTACGGCACCTGCGCCGGCATGATCATGCTCGCCGACAAGATCCTCGACCCGCGCTCGGGCCAGGAGACCGTCGGCGGCATCGACATGATCGTGCGCCGCAACGCCTTCGGACGTCAGAACGAGTCCTTCGAAGCGGCGGTCGACGTGAAGGGCGTCGAGGGCGATCCTGTAGAGGGCGTCTTCATCCGTGCCCCCTGGGTCGAGTCCGTGGGCGCCGAGGCCGAGGTGCTCGCCGAGCACGCCGGTCACATCGTCGCCGTACGTCAGGGCAACGCGCTCGCCACGTCGTTCCACCCGGAACTGACCGGCGACCACCGCGTGCACTCCCTGTTCGTCGACATCGTGCGGGCCGACATGGCACGTGCGGTGGGCGCGGACCGTACAGCGGAGTCCTTGTAGGATCTCTGGGGTTCGTACAGAGATGGGTTACGCGAAGGAGACAGGCAGATGTCCGGCCACTCTAAATGGGCTACGACGAAGCACAAGAAGGCCGTGATCGACGCCAAGCGCGGCAAGCTCTTCGCGAAGATGATCAAGAACATCGAGGTCGCCGCCCGCACGGGCGGCGCCGACCCGGCCGGCAACCCCACGCTGTTCGACGCCATCCAGAAGGCCAAGAAGAGCTCGGTCCCGAACAAGAACATCGACTCCGCGGTCAAGCGCGGCGCCGGCCTCGAAGCCGGTGGCGCCGACTACGAGACGATCATGTACGAGGGTTACGGCCCCAACGGTGTCGCGGTGCTCATCGAGTGCCTCACCGACAACCGCAACCGCGCCGCCTCGGACGTCCGCGTCGCCATGACCCGCAACGGCGGCAACATGGCCGACCCCGGCTCCGTCTCGTACCTGTTCAACCGCAAGGGCGTCATCGTCGTGCCCAAGGGTGAGCTGACCGAGGACGACGTCCTGGGTGCCGTGCTGGACGCCGGTGCCGAGGAGGTCAACGACCTCGGTGAGTCCTTCGAGGTCATCTCCGAGGCGACCGACCTGGTCGCGGTGCGCACCGCGCTCCAGGAGGGCGGTATCGACTACGACTCCGCCGACGCCAACTTCGTCCCGACCATGCAGGTCGAGCTGGACGAGGAGGGCGCCAGGAAGATCTTCAAGCTGATCGACGCGCTGGAGGACAGCGACGACGTGCAGAACGTCTTCGCCAACTTCGACGTCAGCGACGAGGTCATGGAGAAGGTCGACGCGTAGCGCTGCCGCGAGCTGAGCGGACCAACGGGCCGACGGGACACACCCCGTCGGCCCGTCGCCGTGTCGGCCGTTGTCGGTGGCACCCGATAGCCTGCACAAACAGGCGATCGAAGGGAGGGCGCGTGCGGGTACTCGGAGTTGACCCGGGACTGACCCGATGTGGGGTCGGTGTCGTCGAGGGCGTCGCCGGGCGCCCGTTGACGATGGTCGGCGTCGGTGTCGTACGGACGCCCGCGGACGCCGAGTTGGGGCTCCGGCTCGTCGCGATCGAGCAGGGCATCGAGCAGTGGCTGGACGAGTACCGGCCCGAATTCGTCGCCGTGGAGCGGGTGTTCAGCCAGCACAACGTCCGTACGGTGATGGGCACGGCCCAGGCCAGCGCCGTGGCGATGCTGTGCGCCGCCCGGCGTGGCATCCCCGTCGCCCTGCACACCCCCAGCGAGGTCAAGGCCGCCGTCACCGGCAGTGGACGCGCGGACAAGGCCCAGGTCGGCGCCATGGTGACCCGGCTGCTCCGGCTCGACGCGCCCCCCAAGCCCGCCGACGCCGCCGACGCCCTCGCGCTCGCCATCTGCCACATCTGGCGCGCACCCGCCCAGAAACGGCTCCAACAGGCCGTGGCCCTGCACACGGCCAAGGCAGCACACGCACCGAAAGGCCGCCTCGCATGATCGCCTTCGTCAGCGGCACCGTCGCCGCACTCGCTCCGGACGCCGCGGTGGTCGAGGTGGGAGGTGTGGGCATGGCCGTCCAGTGCACGCCGAACACCCTGTCCACGCTCCGGCTCGGACAGTCGGCCAAGCTGGCCACCTCGCTCGTCGTGAGGGAGGACTCCCTCACCCTGTACGGCTTCGTGGACGACGACGAACGCCAGGTCTTCGAACTGCTCCAGACCGCCAGCGGCGTAGGCCCCCGCCTGGCCCAGGCGATGCTGGCCGTCCACACCCCGGATGCCCTGCGCCGGGCGGTGGCCACGGGTGACGAGAAGGCGCTCATCGCGGTTCCGGGCATCGGCAAGAGGGGTGCCCAGAAGCTGTTGCTGGAGTTCAAGGATCGCTTGGGCGCGCCCGTCGGCGCCGCCGCGATCGGCGCCCCGGTCACCCAGGGCTGGCGTGACCAGCTGCACGCCGCTCTGATCGGCCTGGGATACGCCACCCGCGAGGCCGACGAAGCCGTGGCCGCCGTAGCGCCCCAGGCAGAGGCCGCCGAGGGCACGCCCCAGGTCGGCCAGTTGCTGAAGGCGGCTCTGCAGACCCTCAACAGAGCCCGCTGACCGGGCACGGCCGCGCTCTCATCCGCGTACGACCAACCGACCGCGACCCACGACGAGGCATCACGAATGAACTGGGACGACACGACCGACGAGAGCACCGCCCCCGAGCGGCTCGTCGCTGCGTCCGCCGACGGTGAGGACCAGGCCGTCGAGGCCGCCCTGCGTCCCAAGGACCTGGACGAGTTCATCGGCCAGGAGAAGGTCCGCGAGCAGCTCGACCTCGTTCTGCGCGCCGCACGCGCGCGTGGTGCCACCGCCGACCATGTGCTGCTCTCCGGTGCCCCCGGCCTCGGCAAGACCACCCTCTCGATGATCATCGCGGCCGAGATGGGCGCCCCCATCCGCATCACCAGCGGCCCCGCCATCCAGCACGCCGGTGACCTAGCGGCGATCCTCTCCTCCCTCCAGGAGGGAGAGGTCCTCTTCCTCGACGAGATCCACCGCATGTCCCGGCCCGCCGAGGAGATGCTCTACATGGCGATGGAGGACTTCCGCGTCGACGTGATCGTCGGCAAGGGCCCCGGCGCCACCGCCATCCCCCTCGAACTGCCCCCGTTCACCCTGGTCGGCGCCACCACGCGCGCGGGACTGCTGCCGCCCCCGCTCCGCGACCGCTTCGGCTTCACCGCGCACATGGAGTTCTACGAACCCGCCGAGCTGGAGCGCGTCATCCACCGCTCCGCGAACCTCCTCGACGTCGAGATCAACGCCGTGGGCGCCGCCGAGATCGCCGGCCGCTCGCGCGGCACCCCTCGTATCGCCAACCGTCTGCTGCGCCGGGTCCGGGACTACGCGCAGGTGAAGGCCGACGGTGTCATCACCCGCGACATCGCGCAGGCGGCCCTGAAGGTCTACGAGGTCGACGCCCGGGGCCTCGACCGTCTGGACCGCGGTGTCCTCGAAGCGCTGCTGAAGCTGTTCGGCGGCGGCCCGGTCGGGCTCTCCACGCTGGCCGTCGCGGTGGGGGAGGAGCGCGAGACCGTCGAGGAGGTCGCCGAGCCCTTCCTCGTACGGGAGGGCTTGCTGGCCCGTACCCCGCGCGGACGCGTCGCGACGCCCGCCGCGTGGGCGCATCTCGGCCTCACGCCGCCCCGTTCCACAATGGGGGGAACCGGACAACAGGACCTGTTCGGGGCGTGAGGGCGCGGCTGCTCGCAGGCTCAGGAACCGTGGTGCGATGCTGAGCGTTGTTCCTGGCGTGCGGACTCGCTTAGACTCCGCCGATGCCGCCTTTGTAGCTTTGTAGGTGGCGCCGACCACACCCCCATCCACCAGGCCGCTCACCGACGCGGTAGTGCGAAGGAAATTCCGTCCCGTGAATATCGTGACCCTCCTCCCGTTCATCGTGCTCATCGGGGCCATGTTCCTGATGACCCGCTCGGCCAAGCGCAAGCAGCAGGCCGCCGCGCAGATGCGTAACGACATGCAGCCCGGTACCGGTGTCCGCACGATCGGGGGCATGTACGCGACGGTCAAGGAAGTCAACGAGGAGACGGTTCTCCTCGACGCGGGCCCGGGTGTGGAGCTTCTCTTCGCGAAGAACGCCATCGGCGCCGTCCTCGGCGACGACGAGTACAACCGCATCGTCCACGGCATCGAGCACGACCTGAAGACCGACGAATCCGTCGTCCCGGACGACGCCTCCTCCCTCACCGAGACCGACGAGCCCTCCGACGACGCTTCCGCCGCTTCCGACGACAAGCCCATCGACCTCGGCAAGAAGGATGCGGCCGACGAGCCGGCCGACGACACCGAGGCCGCCGCGGCGAAGGCGGAAGAAGAGCCGAAGAAGACCGACGGCGAGACCGACGCGAAGTAGCCGCCGCGTTCCGGGGGAGGAGCGCGGCGCGATCCGTTCGCGTCTCGTACCCCCGGCACGGCGGGTTCTCGCAGGGAGTCCCGACACCATGTCATGGCCACCGGCCGCGCTGACCCGGCGCGAGGTGGCCCGAGAGGGAGTACGAGAAGGTGGCAGCACCTAAGAAGGGCCGGAGCGCAAGCTCCCAGAGCAAGCCAGGACGCTCGCTGGCCCTCATCCTGATCGCCATCGTGGCGCTCACCGGGGGGATGTTCGCCTCCGGGCACACGACTCCGCGTCTCGGCATCGACCTGGCCGGTGGTACGAGCATCACGCTCACGGCGAAGAACGAGCCGGGCCAGCCGAACGCGATCAACAAGACCAACATGGACACCGCGGTCGACATCATGAACCGCCGTGTCAACGGTCTTGGCGTCTCCGAGGCCGAGGTTCAGACCCAGGGATCCGACAACATCATTGTCAACATCCCCAAGGGCACGAACTCCGAGCAGGCCCGGGAGCAGGTCGGCACCACCGCCAAGCTCTACTTCCGTCCGGTTCTGGCCCTGGAGGTCCAGGGCGGCACCGCGACGGCCACCCCCACGCCGAGCACGAGCACGTCCGGCAGCCCCTCGCCGTCGGCCTCTCAGACGGGCGACAAGGCGACCTCTTCGTCGTCCGCCTCGCCCAGTGCGTCGGCCAGTGCGACCTCCCAGGGCCGCCCGGTCACCGACGCCCTGAAGGCCGACGCGACCCCGACGCCGAGCACCTCGTCGACGCCGGCCGCCAGCGCGTCGCCGTCGGCGAGCGCCACCGCCGACGCGGCGACCGCGGCGCTCCAGGCGAAGTACGCCGCGCTCGACTGCACCAAGGCGAAGGTCCGTGCCGTCACCGGTGACGGCATCAAGCCCTCCGAGCCCACGGTGGCCTGTGGCCAGGACTCGCAGGGCCAGTGGCAGAAGTTCGTCCTCGGCCCGGCCGAGGTGTCCGGCACCGAGGTCGAGAAGGCCCAGGCCGTCTTCGACACGCAGGGTGCCTCGGGCTGGCAGGTCACCATGGACTTCACGTCCAAGGGGAGCAAGCAGTTCGCGGACGTCACCGGCCGCCTCTCCCAGAACCAGGCCCCGCAGAACGAGTTCGGCATCGTCCTGGACGGCGAGGTCGTCTCCAATCCGTACGTGAGCACGTCGATCACGGGTGGCTCCGCGCAGATCTCCGGCAGCTTCGACCAGACCGAGGCCCAGGACCTGGCGAACATGCTGTCGTACGGCGCGCTCCCGCTCACGTTCCAGGAGTCGAGCGTCACCACGGTCACCGCCGCGCTCGGCGGCGAGCAGCTGCACGCCGGTCTGATCGCGGGCGCCATCGGCCTGGCCCTGGTCATCATCTACCTGGTGGTCTACTACCGGGGTCTGTCGATCGTCGCCATCGCCTCCCTCCTGATCTCCGCGGTCCTCACGTACGTGATCATGGCGCTGCTCGGTCCGGCCATCGGCTTCGCGCTGAACCTGCCGGCCGTCTGCGGTGCGATCGTGGCGATCGGTATCACAGCGGACTCGTTCATCGTGTTCTTCGAACGGATCCGGGACGAGATCCGCGAGGGCCGTTCACTCAGGCCCGCCGTCGAGCGTGCCTGGCCGCGTGCCCGGCGCACGATCCTCGTCTCCGACTTCGTGTCCTTCCTCGCCGCCGCGGTGCTCTTCATCGTCACCGTCGGCAAGGTCCAGGGCTTCGCGTTCACGCTCGGTCTGACCACCCTGCTCGACGTCGTCGTCGTGTTCTTCTTCACCAAGCCGCTGATGACGATCCTCGCCCGCAAGAAGTTCTTCGCGGAGGGTCACCGCTGGTCCGGCCTCGACCCGCAGCGCCTGGGCGCCAAACCGCCGCTCCGTCGCACCCGTCGTCCGTCCGCGTCCGTCGACATGAAGGAGGCGTGAGATGTCGAAACTCGGCACCCTCGGCGCCCGGCTCCACCGCGGCGAGATCGGCTACGACTTCGTCGGCAAGCGTTTCATCTGGTACGGCATCTCGATCCTGATCACCATCACGGCCATCCTCGGCCTGTCGGTGCGCGGCCTGAACATGGGCATCGAGTTCGAGGGCGGCGCCGTCTTCACCACCGAGAAGACCAGCACGTCGGTCAGTTCCGCCGAGACGTTCGCGGAAGAGGCCTCCGGCCACGACGCGATCGTCCAGAAGCTCGGCAACGGCGGTCTGCGTATCCAGATCTCCGGCATCGACACCGCGAAATCGGACGAGATCAAGCAGGCGCTCGCCAAGGACCTGAAGGTCGACTCCGAGAAGATCAACGCCGACCTGGTGGGACCCAGCTGGGGTGACCAGGTCGCCAACAAGGCCTGGCAGGGCCTGGCGATCTTCATGGTCCTCGTCGTGATCTATCTGGCGATCGCCTTCGAGTGGCGCATGGCCGCGGCGGCACTCGTGGCGCTGATCCACGACATCACCATCACCGTCGGCATCTACGCCCTCGTCGGCTTCGAGGTCACGCCGGGCACGGTGATCGGTCTGCTCACGATCCTCGGTTACTCGCTCTACGACACGGTCGTCGTCTTCGACAGCCTCAAGGAGCAGACGAAGGACATCACCAAGCAGACCCGCTGGACGTACAGCGAGATCGCCGACCGGTCGATCAACGGCACCCTGGTGCGTTCCATCAACACCACGGTGGTCGCGCTCCTCCCGGTCGCCGGCCTGCTGTTCATCGGTGGCGGTGTCCTCGGCGCGGGCATGCTCAACGACATCTCGCTGTCGCTGTTCGTCGGCCTCGCGGCCGGTGCGTACTCGTCGATCTTCATCGCCACGCCGCTCGTCGCCGACCTCAAGGAGCGCGAGCCGCAGATGAAGGCCCTCAAGAAGCGCGTCCTCGCCAAGCGCGCCCAGGGCGAGACCCCGGTGGCGGCCCAGGTCAGCGACGAGCAGCCGTACGACGACGAGGACGACGACGCCGCTCCTGCGGTCGTCGGTCCGCGCAACCAGCCCGCGTCCCGCAACCGCGGTCGCGGCCGGCCCTCGGGCAAGCGCCGATGACCGCGGTCAAGGAACTGCTGCTCAGCCGTATCCGCGATGTGGCGGACTACCCGGAGCCGGGCGTGATGTTCAAGGACATCACCCCGCTCCTGGCGGACCCCGCGGCCTTCGCGGCGCTCACCGACGCCCTGGCGGACATCGCCGTGCGCAGCGGTGCCACGAAGATCGTCGGCCTGGAGGCCCGCGGCTTCATCCTGGGCGCCCCGGTCGCGGTCAGGGCGGGCCTGGGCTTCATCCCCGTACGCAAGGCGGGCAAGCTCCCCGGAGCCACGCTCAGCCAGGCGTACGACCTGGAGTACGGCTCCGCCGAGATCGAGGTGCACGCCGAGGACCTGAGCGCGGGCGACCGTGTCCTGGTCATCGACGACGTACTGGCCACGGGCGGCACCGCCGAGGCCTCGCTCCAGCTGATCCGACGGGCCGGCGCGGAGGTCGCCGGCCTGGCGATCCTCATGGAGCTGGGGTTCCTCGGCGGCCGGCAGCGGCTCGAACCCGCGCTGTCGGGAGCGCTGCTGGAAGCGCTGATCGTCGTCTGAGGCAGCGCCCACAGGCAGGATTGCGGGGCCGGGACCGGAGGCAGTGGCCGCCGGTCCCGGCCCCGCCGCCGTCAGGCCCGGAGGAGCCGTCTCCGCGAGCGGGATGTCGCAGCGGCGGGGCAGCTCTACCAGGGGCTTGATGTCATTGGGCCCGGCGAGGTGTCCTGCGGGGCCGGGGCGGCGGCACCAGCCGGTCCGTTCCCGGCCGCCGGCCACGAAGGAGCCGTCTCGCGGCCGGGACGCGGTGGCGGCGTCACGAGGCTCCACTGGGCCCTGATGCCGCCGGGCCTGTCCGAAGGGGCCCGCGGGCACACGGAGCGCCCCTGGCGGGCACCGGAGGAATCCGGTGCCCGCCTCTCGCGTTTCTTCAGTAGAAGGCCGTCTCAGCGGCCTGGAGGCGATGCCGGAGCCCGGGATCGCTACCATGGGCACTCCGGAGCCTGACCGGGGGACCCGGATCGCGCACGAGGAGTCCTCTTGGCAGACGAGGCCCAGCCCCTGACCGCCGCCAAGCCCGAGCCCGTCTCGGAGCCCGCGGCCACGCCCGCGCGGACCGCGAACAACGACGCGCACGGGCAGGTCGAGCACGCCCAGTCCGCACCCGTCGACCGGGCGGCCGAGCCTCCGCGCCCCAAGCCGGCCACGCCCGAGCCCGCTCCCACCCCGGCCCCCGCGCCCGCCGTCCGCCCTGCCTCCGGCCAGCCCGCCCGCTCCGCCTCCCCCAACCGCGTACGCGCCCGGCTGGCCCGGCTCGGCGTGCAGCGCTCCAACCCGTACAACCCGGTTCTCGAGCCGCTGCTGCGGGCGGTGCGCGGCAACGACCCGAAGATCGAGACGGCGACCCTCCGGCAGATCGAGAAGGCCTACCAGGTCGCCGAGCGCTGGCACCGCGGCCAGAAGCGCAAGAGCGGCGACCCGTACATCACCCACCCGCTGGCCGTCACCACGATCCTCGCCGAGCTTGGCATGGACCCGGCGACCCTGATGGCGGGCCTGCTGCACGACACGGTCGAGGACACCGAGTACGGCCTGGACCAGCTGCGCCGCGACTTCGGCGACTCCGTAGCGCTCCTCGTCGACGGTGTCACCAAGCTGGACAAGGTCAAGTTCGGCGAGGCCGCCCAGGCCGAGACCGTGCGCAAGATGGTCGTAGCGATGGCCAAGGACCCGCGCGTCCTGGTCATCAAGCTCGCCGACCGGCTGCACAACATGCGCACCATGCGCTACCTCAAGCGCGAGAAGCAGGAGAAGAAGGCGCGCGAGACGCTGGAGATCTACGCGCCGCTCGCCCATCGCCTGGGCATGAACACCATCAAGTGGGAACTGGAGGACCTCGCCTTCGCGATCCTCTACCCCAAGATGTACGACGAGATCGTACGGCTGGTGGCCGAGAGGGCACCGAAGCGTGACGAGTACCTGGCCATAGTGACCGACGAGGTGCAGAGCGATCTGCGCGCGGCCCGCATCAAGGCCACCGTCACCGGCCGCCCGAAGCACTACTACAGCGTCTACCAGAAGATGATCGTACGAGGCCGCGACTTCGCGGAGATCTACGACCTCGTGGGTATTCGTGTACTTGTCGACACGGTCCGCGACTGTTACGCCGCCCTCGGTACCGTGCACGCGCGCTGGAACCCGGTCCCCGGCCGGTTCAAGGACTACATCGCGATGCCGAAGTTCAACATGTACCAGTCGCTGCACACGACGGTCATCGGACCCAACGGCAAGCCGGTCGAACTCCAGATCCGTACGTTCGACATGCACCGCCGTGCCGAGTACGGCATCGCCGCGCACTGGAAGTACAAGCAGGAGGCCGTCGCCGGTGCCTCCAAGGTCCGCTCGGACCAGCCGAGGACCACCGGCAAGGACGACCACCTCAACGACATGGCGTGGCTGCGTCAGCTCCTGGACTGGCAGAAGGAGACCGAGGACCCCGGGGAGTTCCTGGAGTCCCTGCGCTTCGACCTGTCGCGCAACGAGGTCTTCGTCTTCACGCCCAAGGGCGACGTGATAGCGCTGCCGGCAGGGGCGACACCGGTCGACTTCTCGTACGCGGTGCACACCGAGGTCGGCCACCGGACCATAGGGGCACGGGTCAACGGCCGTCTCGTACCGCTCGAGTCCACCCTGGACAACGGCGACCTGGTGGAGGTCTTCACCTCCAAGGCGCCCGGCGCCGGGCCGTCCCGCGACTGGCTCGGCTTCGTCAAGTCGCCGCGCGCCCGCAACAAGATCCGCGCCTGGTTCTCGAAGGAGCGGCGCGACGAGGCGATCGAACAGGGCAAGGACGCCATCGCCCGCGCGATGCGCAAGCAGAACCTGCCGATCCAGCGCATCCTCACCGGCGACTCCCTCGTCACCCTCGCGCACGAGATGCGCTACCCGGACATCTCGTCCCTGTACGCGGCGATCGGCGAGGGCCATGTGGCCGCGCAGAACGTCGTACAGAAGCTCGTGCAGGCGCTCGGCGGCGAGGAGGCTGCCACCGAGGAGATGGACGAGGCCGTTCCGTCGCCCCGCGGCCGGGGGCGCAAGCGGCGCAGCAACAACGACCCGGGTGTCGTGGTCAAGGGCGTCGACGACGTCTGGGTGAAGCTCGCCCGCTGCTGCACGCCGGTACCCGGCGATCCGATCATCGGATTCGTCACGCGCGGTAGCGGAGTATCGGTTCACCGGAACGACTGCGTGAACATCGAGTCACTGTCCCGGGAGCCCGAGCGCATCCTCGAGGTCGAGTGGGCCCCGACCCAGTCCTCGGTCTTCCTGGTCGCCATCCAGGTCGAGGCCCTGGACCGCTCCCGTCTCCTCTCGGACGTCACCCGCGTCCTGTCCGACCAGCACGTCAACATCCTGTCGGCGGCGGTCCAGACGTCGAGGGACCGGGTGGCCACCTCCCGCTTCACCTTCGAGATGGGCGACCCCAAGCACCTGGGACACGTCCTGAAGGCCGTCAGGGGCGTCGAGGGCGTGTACGACGTGTACCGGGTGACCTCGGCCCGCAGGCCGTAACCACGAGCGGTACGCACGCAGAGGGGCTCCCGTACGAGATGTACGGGAGCCCCTCTACGTAGCAGCGTGAAAACTAGCCGCCGAACTCCTGCAGGCCCTTGAGTGCCTGGTCCAGCAGCGCCTGACGGCCCTCGAGCTCCTTCTGGAGCTTGTCGGCCCTGGCGTTGTTGCCCTGGGCGCGGGCCGTCTCGATCTGGCCGGTGAGCTTGTCCACGGCCGCCTGGAGTTGACCGGTCAGACCCTCGGCACGCGCGCGTGCCTCCGGGTTCGTCCGGCGCCACTCGGTCTCCTCGGACTCCTGCAGAGCCCGCTCGACCGTGTGCATCCGGCCCTCGACCTTCGGACGGGCGTCACGCGGCACGTGGCCGATGGCCTCCCAGCGTTCGTTGATCGAACGGAAGGCGGCTCGCGCCGCCTTGAGGTCCGTGATCGGCAGGAGCTTCTCGGCCTCCTCGGCCAGCCCCTCCTTGAGCTTGAGGTTCTCGGTCTGTTCCGCGTCCCGCTCGGCGAAGACCGAGCTGCGCGCCGCGAAGAACACGTCCTGGGCGCCACGGAAGCGGTTCCACAGGTCGTCCTCGTGCTCGCGCTGGGCGCGGCCCGCGGCCTTCCAGTCCGTCATCAGCTCGCGGTAGCGCGCCGCTGTCGGACCCCAGTCGGTCGACGCGGACAGCGCCTCGGCCTCCGCGACCAGCTTCTCCTTGGCCTTGCGGGCGTCCTCGCGCTGCGCGTCCAGGGACGCGAAGTGCGCCTTGCGGCGCTTGGAGAACGCCGAGCGGGCGTGCGAGAAGCGGTGCCACAGCTCGTCGTCCGACTTCCGGTCGAGCCGCGGCAGCCCCTTCCAGGTGTCCACCAGCGCGCGCAGCCGCTCACCGGCCGACCGCCACTGGTCGGACTGCGCCAGCTCCTCCGCCTCGACGACCAGCGCCTCCTTGGCGTGCCGTGCCTCGTCGGACTGCTTGGCGCGCTGCTGCTTGCGCTCCTCGCGCCGGGTCTCGACGGTCTCGACGAGCTTGTCCAGCCGGACCTTCAGCGCGGCCAGATCGCCGACCGCGTGGTGGGCGTCCACCTGCTCGCGGATGTGGTCGATGGCCACCTGGGCGTCCTTCGCGGACAGGTCGGTGGTCTTGACTCGCTTTTCGAGGAGGCCGATCTCGACAACCAGGCCCTCGTACTTGCGCTCGAAGTAGGCCAACGCCTCCTCGGGGGAGCCGGCCTGCCAGGAACCGACGACCTGCTCGCCGTCGGCCGTACGCACGTACACGGTCCCCGTCTCGTCGACGCGGCCCCACGGGTCGCTGCTCACAGCGCCTCCTCCACATGATGCCTGCGGAGGGCTCTGCACCCCCGGGCATCGTCCACAGTTTCGTCACGGCCAACATAGGCGACCGGCAGGGATGCTGTCCGCATCCCGCGCGACCGAAGTTTCGCAGTTGGCGGTCAGGATTTCGTTACGGTCGCCTTGTTGATCACAACGGTCGCATTCGGTGCGCCGTCGCCCTGACCGGTGGCCTCACCGGCGGCGGCGATCTTCTTCAGGACCTTCATCCCCGACGCGGAGACCGTCCCGAACGGTGTGTAGCTGGGCGGGAGCTGACTGTCCTGGTAGACCAGGAAGAACTGGCTGCCGCCGGTGTGCGCCTGGCCGGTGTTGGCCATGGCGATCGTGCCCGCCGGGTAGATGTTGTTCTTGAGGGTTTTGTCCTTCAGGTTCTCGTCCGGAATGGTGTAGCCGGGGCCACCCATACCGGTGCCCTTCGGGTCACCGCACTGCAGCACGTAGATGCCGTTCGTGGTGAGCCGGTGGCACTTGGTGTGGTCGAAGTAGCCCTTGCTCGCCAGGAAGTTGAACGAGTTGACCGTGTGCGGGGCCGCGGACGTCTTCAGGGCGATGCCGATGTCGCCACAGGTCGTCGCGAGCGTCATTTCGTACTTCGCCGACTTGTCGATGGTCATCGCCGGCTCCTTCTTCCAGCTCAGCGACTTCACCGCCCCCTCGGCAGCCTTCTCACAGGGGTCCGCGGCCTTGCTGGGCGTGGCGCTCGGGGTGACCTCCGCGCTCGCGTTCGACTTGCTGTCGTCGTTCTTGAAGACCCCGGTCGCATACGACAACACGCTCCCCACGACGATCACGCCGAGGACCGACGCGATCACCGAGTTGCGCACGTTCGCCTTGCGTCGCGCGGCCGTACGCCGCTGCTGCTGCCGCAAGAACTTCTCCCGGGCGAGCTGACGTCGCCGCTGTTCCTGGGTGACCACCGGGTTTTCTCCTCATGCGTCTCGTACGTCAACTGGGACGCGTGCGTCTTGTGTGCCGATCGCCTGCGTGTGCCCCGTACCGTATATGGGTTCGCTGAGGAAACGGCAGCGCCGGTAGGCTCTGGGGCACTGCCACCCACCCCGTACGACCACGTACGCCACATATCGAAGGACGATCGTGCTCATTGCCGGGTTCCCGGCCGGCGCCTGGGGGACGAACTGTTATCTCGTCGCCCCCGCCGCCGGTGAGGAGTGCGTGATCATCGACCCGGGCCATCAGGCCGCCCAGGGAGTCGAGGAGACGCTCAAGAAGCATCGGCTCAAGCCCGTCGCGGTCGTCCTCACCCATGGCCACCTGGACCATGTCGCCTCGGTCGTCCCGGTGTGCGGAGCACACGACGTACCGGCGTGGATCCACCCCGAGGACCGCTACATGATGGCGGACCCGGAGAAGGCGCTGGGCCGCTCCATCGGGATGCCGCTGCTGGGCGAGCTGACCATCGGGGAACCGGACGACGTCAAGGAGCTGACGGACGGCGCGCGGCTGGAACTGGCGGGCCTTGAGCTGAGCGTGGCGCACGCACCGGGCCATACCAAGGGGTCGGTGACGTTCAGGATGCCTCAGACCACGGACATCCCGTCCGTGTTCTTCTCGGGCGACCTGCTCTTCGCCGGCTCCATCGGACGCACCGACCTGCCCGGCGGTGACATGGCCGAGATGCTCGACTCGCTGGCCCGTGTGTGCCTGCCGCTCGACGACTCGACCGTGGTGCTGTCCGGCCACGGCGCCCAGACGACCATCGGCCAGGAGCGCGCCACCAACCCGTATCTGCGGCAGGTGGCGGCCGGCCTTCAAGATCGCGGCGAGGGCCCGAACGCCCCTCACCGACGAGGAATGTGACGAGACCTTCCGTGAGCACCTTCAAGGCCCCCAAGGGCACCTACGACCTGATCCCGCCGGACAGCGCGAAGTACCTGGCGGTACGGGAAGCCATCGCGGCGCCCCTGCGCAACTCCGGCTACGGCTACATCGAGACGCCGGGCTTCGAGAACGTGGAGTTGTTCGCCCGGGGTGTGGGCGAGTCGACGGACATCGTGACGAAGGAGATGTACGCCTTCGAGACCAAGGGCGGCGACAGGCTCGCCCTGCGTCCCGAGGGCACGGCGTCGGTCCTGCGCGCGGCCCTTGAGGCCAATCTCCACAAGCTGGGCAACCTCCCGGTCAAGCTCTGGTACTCCGGCTCGTACTACCGCTACGAGCGCCCCCAGAAGGGCCGTTACCGTCACTTCTCGCAGGTCGGCGCGGAGGCGATCGGCGCGGAGGATCCGGCGCTGGACGCCGAGCTGATCATCCTGGCGGACCAGTCGTACCGGTCGCTGGGGTTGAGGAACTTCCGGATTCTGTTGAACTCGTTGGGCGACAAGGAGTGCCGCCCGGTGTATCGGGCGGCGCTGCAGGACTTCCTCCGGGGTCTCGACCTGGACGAGGAGACGCTGCGGCGGGCCGACATCAACCCGCTGCGGGTGCTGGACGACAAGCGGGACGACGTCCAGAAGCAGCTGGTGGGGGCGCCGTTGCTGCGGGACTACCTCTGCGACGCGTGCAAGGCGTACCACGAGGAGGTCCGCGAGCTGATCACGGCTGCGGGGGTCTCGTTCGAGGACGACCCGAAGCTGGTGCGCGGCCTGGACTACTACACCCGTACGACCTTCGAGTTCGTCCACGACGGGCTTGGCTCGCAGTCCGCGGTGGGCGGTGGCGGGCGCTACGACGGTCTGTCCGAGATGATCGGCGGCCCGGCGCTGCCGTCGGTGGGCTGGGCGCTGGGCGTCGACAGGACGGTGTTGGCGCTTGAGGCGGAGGGTGTGGAGCTGGAACTCCCGTCCGCGACGAGTGTGTTCGCGGTGCCATTGGGGGAGGAGGCTCGGCGGGTGCTGTTCGGGAAGGTCACGGAGCTGCGCAAGGTGGGGGTCGCGGCGGACTTCTCCTACGGGGCGAAGGGCTTGAAGGGGGCGATGAAGAACGCGAACCGGAGTGGGGCGCGTTACACGATCGTCGCCGGTGAGCGGGATCTCGCCGAGGGCGTGGTTCAGCTGAAGGACATGGAGTCCGGGGAACAGACGGCGATCGGCGTGAACGAGATCGTGGCGGAACTGGAGTCGAGGCTGGGCTGAGGGCGGGTTTTCCTCGCCCCCGCCGCCCCTACCCGTCCCATCCTCGGGGGCGCTGCCCCCGAACCCCCTTTCGCGCTGAACGCGCTCGTCCTCAAACGCCGGACGGGCTGGGGGTGCCGGCCGGTGCTTGATCTTTTAGCCCGTCCGGCGTTTGAGGACAAGGCCCGTTCAGGGCCGT
>NZ_JBSFDA010000208.1:0-16583 GCF_053593675.1 Streptomyces sp. NPDC002156
AGCGCGTTCAGCGCGATACGGGGGTTCGGGGGCGGAGCCCCCGAGGGATGGGAATGGGTAGGGGCGGCGGGGGCGAGAAACCTTCCCGCGCCGCCCTCAGGCCAGCTCCCCCGGCAACGGCGCCGCATGCGTCACGATCAACCCCGACACCGCCCGGGTCAGACCCACGTACAGGCGCCGCAGGCCCGTGCGTTCGTCGGGCTCGCCGTCCACCACCGCCCGGGGCTCGTCCAGGACCACGTAGTCGTACTCCAGGCCCTTCGCCAACGACGCCGGGACCAGGGTGAGGCGGGTCTCGTGCGTCGTCTCCTCTCCCGGAGACAAGTAGCCGATGCCCGCCGACCCCAGCGCCTCCGCCAGCGCCGGGATTCGCGCGTCCGCCGCGATCAGGCCCGTCGAGCCCTCGTTGCGGAGCAACTCCTCACAGGCGCCCACGACTTCAGTCGTCCCGCCGATCTCCCGTACCTCGAAGAACCCCGGGTTCTCGCGCACCGACGCCACCGGTGTCAGACCCGGCGCGATGTGCGGGAGCAGGCGGGAGGCGTACGTGATCACGTCCGTCGGGACGCGGAAGCCCGCCGTCAACTCCTCCACCACCGCGTCCGACTTGCCCAGGTGACCGAGCGCCTCCTCCCAACTTCGCGTCGCCCAAGGGGTGGTGCCCTGCGCCAGGTCGCCCAGGACCGTCGCCGAGCCCGTCGTGCAGCGGCGGCCCACCGCCCGGTACTGCATCGGCGAGAGGTCCTGCGCCTCGTCCAGGACGACATGCCCGAGCGAGTGCGTGCGCTGGACCAGGTCGGTCGTCTCGTCGATCAACACGGCGTCCGCGGCTGACCACTTGGCCGACTTCACCGACCGGACCGGCTTCGCCCAGAGGATCTCCTTCTGCTCGTCCTCGTCGAGGACTCCCGCCGCGTGGACGGTCAGGAAATCGGCGTCCGTCAGGAGGCGCAGGACCAGTTTCGCGGGATCGACCGGCGGCCAGAGCGTCTTCACCGCCGCCTTCACCGCCGTGTTGCGGGCCACGGCGTCCTGGACGCGGTCGTCGGGTGCCTCGCCCGACCGTTCCATCTGCACCAGCACCGCGTGCGCGATGCGCTGCGGCAGGGCCTCGCGGGCGGCGCCGTAACGGATGCCCCGGTCCAGCAACTCCCGGACGATGACTTCGAGTTCGTACGCCGGGACTCGCCAGCGGCGTGAGCCCCGTACCACGACCACGGGTTCCGTCGGCAGGCTCACGTGGGAGTACACCGCCCTGCGGAGCACCTCCGCCATCCTCGCGTCGCCCTTGATGACCGCTGCCGTCGCGTCGTCCGTGCCGCGCACCTCCACATGGGCCACCAGGTCGTCGACCGTCGCCTGCTTGACCTCCAACTCGCCCAGGGCGGGCAGCACTTGCTCGATGTAGTGGAGGAAGGAGCTGTTCGGGCCGATGACGAGGGTGCCGGTGCGGGCCAGTCGCTCGCGATGGGCGTACAACAGGTATGCGACTCGGTGCAGGCCGACGGCCGTCTTCCCCGTACCCGGACCCCCCTGCACACACACCGAGCCGCTCAGCCCGCTGCGTACGATCTCGTCCTGCTCGGGCTGGATGGTCGCCACGATGTCGCGCATCGGGCCCACGCGCGGGCGCTCGATCTCCTGCTGGAGCAGCTTGCTGGTGGCCGCCGCCTCGGCGGGGTCGGAGAGGTGCTCGTCCTCGTAGGCCGTGAGGTCGCCGCCGGTGTACCCGAAGCGGCGGCGCAGTCCGATGTCCATGGGGTCGTTCTTGGACGCCCGGTAGAACGGCTGGGACACCGGGGCACGCCAGTCGATGACCATGGGGTCGCCGTCGGCGTCGTGGACGTGCCGGCGGCCGATGTGCAGTGTCTGATAAGCGGCCTCCGGCCGCGGGCGTTCCCCCTCCGCGCCCTCGGCCTGCTCGGCGCCGGGTGCGTGGAGGTAGTCGAGGCGGCCGAAGAACAGGGGGGTGTGACTGAGGTCGGCGAGGGCCTTGATCCGCTCCTCGATCTGGCGGGAGAGAACCGCCGCGTTGACCCAGTTCGCGGTGACGTCCTTGATGTCGAGGGCCTCCGCGTCCTCACGCATGGCCCGCAGGGCCGCCCGTGAGTCACTGAGATGGGAGCGCTCACGGCCGAGGGGGTCGTCGGACATGGGGATGGGGCTGGACAAGGGGGTGCCTCCGGATGCCTGCTGCGCGGCTGCTGCTGGGGTGTGACGTCGAGAGCCGACCGGTTTCCGTCCGGGCGGCGGCGCTCCACGACGGGAGGCGGGCAAGAGCGGAGATTTTAGGGGAGGCGAGGAGGCGGAGGCCAATCAATTTCGACGCCCCCAGCACGCTCGCACCCGGCTACGTCGTCCGTAGTCCCCTAGGGGGCAGGCTCCACCTTCTTATAGAGGAGACGTCCACCCGGAGTCGTACGGCGATACGACTGAGGTTCGCCCCGCAGACCGATGGCATCGGGGGCCCCGGACGCGACCATGGATACATGAGCGCAGCAACCTTCACCCCCGCGTCCGTGTCCTCCAGCCGCCCCGGCGCCACCGCCGTGCAGGGCGGCCGCAGCCACCGCCTCGGCGACGCCCTCCGCGCCGTCAAGGTGTTCACCGGCGCCGCCCTGAGCGTCGTACTCCTCGGCGAATACGGCGAGGAGGCGGGCGTGCGCCGCAGGTGAGCGGCGCCGGTATCAGCCTCCCGAACAGCCTCCGCCGTCAGCCCTGTCAGCTCTCGTCCGAAGCCAACAGCTCGTCCGCGTCCACGATCCGGTACGCGTACCCCTGCTCCGCCAGGAACCGCTGGCGGTGTGCCGCGAAGTCCTGGTCGATGGTGTCCCGGGCGACCACCGAGTAGAAGTGCGCCTTGTGGCCGTCGGCCTTCGGGCGCAGTACCCGGCCCAGGCGCTGGGCCTCCTCCTGGCGTGAACCGAACGTGCCCGAGACCTGGATGGCGACCGTCGCCTCCGGCAGGTCGATCGAGAAGTTCGCGACCTTCGACACCACCAGTACGCTGATCTCGCCCTGCCGGAACGCCTCGAAGAGCTTCTCGCGCTGTGAGTTCGGGGTCTCGCCCTTGATGACGGGGGCGTTCAAGTGCTCGCCCAGTTCGTCCAGTTGGTCGATGTACTGGCCGATGACGAGGATCTGCTGACCGGCGAAGCGGCGCACGATCGCCTCCGTGACCTTGCGCTTGGTCGCGGTGGTCGCACAGAAGCGGTACTTCTCCTCCGTCTCGGCGGTGGCGTATGCTAGACGCTCCGACTCGGTGAGGTTCACCCTCACCTCTACGCAGTCCGCCGGCGCGATGTAGCCCTGCGCCTCGATCTCCTTCCACGGCGCGTCGAAACGCTTCGGGCCGATGAGGGAGAACACGTCCGACTCGCGGCCGTCCTCGCGGACCAGGGTCGCCGTGAGACCGAGCCGTCGCCTCGCCTGCAGGTCCGCCGTGAACTTGAAGACCGGGGCCGGCAGCAGGTGCACCTCGTCGTACACGATCAGGCCCCAGTCGCGGGAGTCGAACAGCTCCAGGTGCGGGTAGACGCCCTTTCGCCTGGTCGTCAGTACCTGGTACGTGGCGATGGTGACCGGGCGGATCTCCTTCTTCGTGCCGCTGTACTCGCCGATCTCCTCCTCGGTCAGCGACGTCCGCTTCACCAGCTCGTGCTTCCACTGCCTCGCCGAGACCGTGTTCGTCACGAGGATCAGGGTCGTGGCCTTCGCCTCGGCCATCGCACCGGCCCCGACCAGCGTCTTTCCCGCTCCGCAGGGGAGGACCACCACTCCGCTGCCGCCGTGCCAGAAGTTCTCCACGGCCTGCTGCTGGTACGGGCGCAGCGCCCAGCCGTCCTCGGCCAGCTCGATCGGGTGCGCCTCGCCGTCGACGTACCCGGCGAGGTCCTCGGCCGGCCAGCCCAGCTTCAGCAGCACCTGCTTGATCTGCCCGCGCTCGGAGGGGTGCACGGCCACGGTGTCCGGGTCCAGGCGGGCGCCGACGAGCGGGGTGATCCGCTTCGAGCGGAGGATCTCCTCCAGGATCGGGCGGTCCGTGGTCGTCAGGACCAGGCCGTGCGCCGGGTGCTTGGAGAGGGTGAGACGGCCGTAGCGGTCCATCGTCTCGGCGATGTCGACGAGCAGCGCGTGCGGCACGGGATAGCGGCTGTACTGCACGAGCGCGTCGACGACCTGCTCGGCGTCGTGCCCCGCCGCCCGCGCGTTCCACAGGCCCAGCGGGGTCACCCGGTAGGTGTGGATGTGCTCGGGGGCGCGCTCCAGCTCGGCGAACGGCGCGATGGCCCGACGGCAGTCGCCGGCCTGCTCGTGGTCGACCTCCAGGAGCAGGGTCTTGTCCGACTGGACGATGAGTGGACCATTCACGTACGTACACATCCCTTCCGTACGGTCAAACGTCCAGTGTGCCCCATCGCGGGGGTGACCCCTGGGGCGGCGTCGGCTACGAAAGGCTGTGCGGAGGTTACGGAGTGGGTTGTTGTTCTGGATCAGGCGTCCCAGTCCCGATACGCTGCGTCAGGTTTCGCGTGCCACGGACCTGACAGCGCACGCGTATGTGCGAAGGATGCCGATGGACGCTAGCGCCCGGATCGACTCATGTCTGCTCGATGTCACAGACCTGAGCATGGACGCGCTGGACGAACTGCTCGAAACGCTGCCGGACAACGCGCTGGGAGCGATGTTGCGACGGGTGGTCGACGAGGCGGTGAACCCGGTCGGGGTGCCGTACGCAGCATTCGAATCCTCGATCTGAGGGGGCGGCTTGAGCCGGTACCGCTCTGGGTATGACCATGACCCGGACGTGCACCGGGGTGCAGGCGGCATGCCGTCAGGTCGGCCCGGGAGGTATCGGGGGGCGCTTTGGTTCAGGAGCCGTACTTCTTCCTCAGCTATGCGCGGAAGGACGATCGCGACGAGTTCGTGAAGCGGTTCTACGACGATCTCGCACTGGAGCTGCGCCGCATCGGCGCCGATCCGTCCGCGCAGCCGCCGTTCCGGGACGTCGAGCGCCTCGGCCTCGGCGCGGACTGGGCGCGGGTGCTCGGCGGCGCCGTCGGGCACTGCCGTGCGTTCGTCGCGCTGTACTCCCCGTCCTATCTGAGCAGCGAGTACTGCGGCAAGGAGTGGACGGCGTTCCGGGAGCGGCTGGACAAGTACCGCCAGGAGACCGAGATCGATGTGCCGGCCCTGGTCCCGGTGCTGTGGGCTCCCATGGAGGGCGAGCTGCCCGACGGGATCGCCCGTTATCAGTACAACGAGGCCGGCATGGGGCAGGAGTACGCCACCCACGGGCTGATGCACATCCTGCGCACCGACCCGACGGGCCCGGTCTACCGCACGGTCGTCGAGAAGGTCGCGGCCCGGGTGCGGATGGCCGCGGACCGCTTCCGGCTGCCGCTCACCCCCGGCCTAGATCTGAGCGAGGTCCGCGGGCTGTTCCCGGTGGCCGAGCAGCAGCGGCCCGCGGAACCCGGCACCGGGCACGTCCAGGTCTTCCTGGCCGCCGGGGTCGCCGACCCGCTGCCGGAGGGGCGGCAGCGGCCCGAGTACTACGGGCGCTCCCCGCGCGAGTGGACGCCGTACCACCCGCCCAAGTACCCCACGGTCGCCCACCGGGCGCAGAAGGTGATCGTGGAGGAGGGCTACACGAGCAACATCGAGCTCGTCGACGCCGGTCTGAGCGGGCGCCTCGACGAGACGATGGTGAACAACCAGACGAGCATCCTGCTGGTCGACCCGTGGGCCGTGCGCTCCGAGGCCTACCGGGACGTGCTCGCCGAGTACGACGGCCAGTACCGCCCGGCCACCGGCGTCCTGGTGCCGTGCCACGACGCCGACGAGGAGTCCGTCGGCGAGGTGATCTGGCAGGACCTGAGCCAGGTGCTGTGGCGCAACTGGCGCCGGCGCAACGACCCGCACGATCCGCTGTTCCGGGTGCGCGTGGACGCGGAGGAGTTCGACGACCGGCTCGCCGTGATGCTGACGGTGGCGCAGAACCGGCTGATGGAGATGGAGAGCACCACCCCCTACCGGCTCCCGGTGGGCCCGCCCCCGCCCCCGCTGCACGGCCTCACGATCCCGGGCCCGGCGCCCTCGGCCCCGCAGGAGCCGCCCCGGGACTTCGGCGGACACGACCCCCACGACCTCCACGACCCCGAGGAGCCCGGCGGACCGCCCGCGCCTCGCTACTAAGGACACACGACGATGACCACTAGGACGATGACCACCAGGCCTACCGGACCGGGCAAGATCGTCACGTTCTACTCGTACAAGGGCGGCACCGGCCGCACCATGGCGCTGGCCAACGTCGGCTGGATCCTCGCCGGCGCCGGCCACCGGGTCCTGCTGGTCGACTGGGACCTGGAGGCGCCCGGCCTGCACCGCTATCTGCACCCGCTGCTGGTCGACCCCGAGCTGCGCTCCTCCAACGGTCTGATCAACATGGTGCAGTCGTACGTACGGACCGTGCTGAGCCCCCAGGAGCCGGCCGTCCGGGCCACGCCCGCCGGGGGCGGTCCGGAGCAGCCCGGCCCGGCCGCCACCGCCACCGCCACGGCCGAGGCAGACGACTGGCTGCGTGCCGCCGCCGACCTGTCGCCGTACACCATCGGGCTGCTGCTTGAGCTGCCCTCCGGCGGCCGGCTCGACTTCGTGCCCGCCGGACGCCAGTCGGCCGCCTACTCCGCCGCCGTCACCAGCTTCAACTGGCACACCTTCTACGACCAGCGCGGCGGCGGGCACTTCCTGCAGGCCCTGCGCGAGGAGATGATCTCCAAGTACGACTACGTACTGATCGACAGCCGGACCGGCGTCAGCGACACCTCCGGCATCTGCACGATCCTGCTGCCCGACATCCTCGTCGACTGCTTCACCATGAGCGTCCAGAGCATCCGGGGCGGGGTCGACGCGGCAGCCGCCGTACAGCGCACCGCGCCCCGGCCCATCAGGGTGCTGCCGGTCCCCATGCGGGTCGAGGAGGCCGAGACCGAACGGCTGGAGGCAGGGCGGGACTTCTGTCGCACCGAGTTCGGGCCCTTCCTGTCCTGGCTGGGCGAGGAGGAGCACGCTCGCTACTGGGGCGAGATCGAGATCCCGTACAAGGCGTTCTACGCCTACGAGGAGATACCCGCCACGGTCGCCGACCGGCCGCGCCAGGAACGCTCGCTGCTCACTGCGTTCGAGCGGCTCACCGAATGGATCTCGGAGGGCCAGGTGCGCCGCCTCGCTCCGCTGCCCCCGGAGCGCCGCGCCGAACTGCGCACCGCCTATCTGCGCGTCCCCCGTACCCTGCCCACCCAGATCTACGTCAGCTACGCACCGCTCGGCCGCATGTGGGCCGAGTGGGCGGCGGAGGCCCTGGAGTCGGTCGGCTACCAGGTCTCGCTGCACAGCACCGTCGGCCCGGTCGGCGGTGTGCTCCCCGAGGTGGCCGGCACGCTGGGCGGCCAGGGCCGGCTGCTGGCGCTGCTGTCCCCCGAGTACGCGGCCCAGCCCCGGGCCGCCGCGATCCGCTTCCAGCTCGCCGGGCACGAGACCGCCGACGGCCCCGGCATGCTCGCCGTCCGCATCCAGGACCTCGAACCGGCCGCCGCCGAGGCCTACCTCGACAGCACGGCCGCCGACCTCGGCCGCAGCGGCCCGGCAGAGGCCTTCGACCAGCTCGTCGCCGTACTCGGAGTGCCCCCGGGCCGCCGACTCCCGGACGGCTCGACCCCGGCCGCCGGCACCACCCTGCCCAGCTTCCCCGGCTCCATACCCGGGGCCCAGCGCCTGCCCTCCCGCAACCTCACCTTCACCGGACGCGGCCCCCTCCTGGAACGGCTGCGCGACCACTTCACCGCCGGCCCCGCGGCCGCCGTACCCAGCCAGGTGCTGTACGGCCTCGGCGGCATGGGCAAGACCCAGACCGCCCTGGAGTACGCCCACCGCTACAAGTCCGCCTACGACGTGGTCTGGTGGATCGACGCCGCCCAGCCCGGCTACATCCGCTCCGCCCTCGCCGACCTCGCCCCCTACCTCGACCTGGAGGAGGGCGAGGACGTGCGCGGCACCGCCGAGGCCGTGCTGCGCGCCCTCGGGCAGGGACGGCCGTACAAACGCTGGCTCCTGGTGTACGACAACGCGGGCAGCCCCACCGAGCTGGAGGGCCTGCTGCCCGAGGGGCCGCCCGGCGGGCATGTGCTCGTCACCTCCCGCGACCGGGCCTGGGTCAACAGCGTGGGGCGGGCCGAGGTGGAGGTGTTCACCCGCGCGGAGAGCGTCGAACTCCTCAACAGGTTCAGCCCGTTGCTCGCCGTCGAGGACGCCGAACAGGTCGCGCACGAACTCGGCGACCTGCCGCTCGCGGTGGGCCAGGCGGCGGTCTGGCTGAGCCAGAGCAGCATGCCCGTCGAGATGTACCTCGCCCGGCTGCGCGACCGGCCCACCGACATCCTCGACGACACCTCGCTGCCGCCCAGGGAGTACCCCACCTCCGCGGCCATGACCTGGAAGCTGGCGGTGGCCGAGCTGCGCGAGCGCAACCAGGCCGCCGTCGAGATGCTGGAGATCTGCTCCTTCTTCGGCCCCGACCCGATCCCCATGCGGCTCCTCTACAGCCGTGCCGTCACCAGCGCCCTCACCCTGGACGACGAGGAACCCCGCGACGAGATGGCCGTCGCCCAGCTGCTGCGCGCCCTCAGCAGGTTCGGGCTGGCCCGCAGCGACCAGGGCAGCGAGACCCTGACCGTGCACCGGCTGGTCCAGGCGGTCATCCGGGACGGCGTCGGCCCGCGCTGGGCGGAGCTGCGCGGAGTGGTGCACAGGGCACTGGCGGACGCCAACCCCGGCAACCCGGACGCCACCGCCGACTGGAACGAGTACAACGAACTCGTGGCGCACCTGGAACCGTCGCGCGCCTCGGCCGACCCCAACCCCGACGTCCGCAGACTCGTCATCGACTCGGTGCGCTACCTGTGGAAGCGCAGCCTCTACGGCACGGCCCACGACCTCGCCACCCGCACCCTGGAACGCTGGGGGCGGCCGGGCTTCCCGGGCGGTGGCTCCGACGACGTGCTCACCCTGCAGCTCCGCACCCAGCTGGGCAACGTACTGCGCTCGCAGGGCAGACTCGCGGAGGCGTACGAACTCGACTCCGACGTGCTGCGCAGGTTCACCGCGACCAAGGGCGCCGAGTACCCCGCCACCCTCGCCGCGGCCAACAACGTCGGCGCCGACCTGCGGGCCCTCGGCCGCTACCAGGAGGCCCGCGAACTGGACCGGAACACCTGTGAGGTGGCGCGCCGCGAGTTCGGCGAGGACCACCAGCGGACTCTGATGTACGTCAACAACCTCGGTATGTCCGAGTATCTGGCCGGCGACCGCCGGGCGGCCCTGGCACTGCACCGCTCGGTCTACGAACGGCAGCGCCAGAACCAGGGCAGCATGAAGCCGCGCACCCT
Source organism: Streptomyces sp. NPDC002156 (assembly GCF_053593675.1). Classification (NCBI taxonomy): domain Bacteria; kingdom Bacillati; phylum Actinomycetota; class Actinomycetes; order Kitasatosporales; family Streptomycetaceae; genus Streptomyces; species Streptomyces sp. NPDC002156. The sequence continues at coordinate 9,447 of NZ_JBSFDA010000208.1, forward strand.
GAGCCTGGCCAACAACTACGCCCGTGACCTGCGCGAGACCGGCGAACTGGCGGAGGCCCTGCGGCTGCTGGAGACGACCACCCGCCTTTACCAGCAGCTCCTCGGCGACGGACACAGCGACACCCTGCGGGCCCGCAAGAACCTGGCCGTCGCCCTGCGCCGGGACGGCCGCTACGGCGAGGCCCACGACATCGACCAGGACATCTACAACCGTCTCCTCCTGGTCCATGGCGCCGACCACTACGACACCCTCGCCGCCGCCTGCAACCTGGCCAGCGACTTCGCCGCGCTCGGCGAGATCGGCCAGGCGCTGGAGCTGGCCGAGCGGGCCCTCGGCCGCTACAAGGACTACCTGGGGGAGGAGCACCCGGTCACCCTGGTCTGCGCCAGCAACATGGCGGTGTACCTGCGGCTGCTGGGCCGCGTGGAGGAGGCGCTCGCGTTCTCGGGCCGCACCACGGAGCAACTGCGCAGTGTCCTCGGGGAGTCGCACCTGTACACGTACAGCTGCATGCTCAACCACGCCAACGACCTGGTGACGGCCGGCCGGACCGAGGAGGCCGTCGCCCTGGAGACCGCCGTACTGGACGGACTGCTGCCGGTTCTCGGGCCCGACCACTACGACGTCATCGGCTGCACCTCCAACCTGTCGCTGAGCCTGCGCGCCCTGAACCGCACGACGGAGGCGGACGACCTGCACAACGACGCGCTGGAGAGGGCCAGGCGAACCCTGGGTCCGGACCATCCGACGGCCCGGGCGGTCGCGGAGGGGATACGCCTGGACTCGGACATCGAGCCGCCGACGACGTGAGCGGGCGTCAGGTGACCGGGTCCGCCCGGCAACTGACAGACGGTAGGCTGCGGCCACCCGCAAGCCGCAACCCCTGATCCAGCGAGGCCGGACCATGGTTCCCTTCCGGCAGTTCCTGCTGAAGATCCACAGCCGTTGCAACCTCGCGTGCGACTACTGCTACGTGTACGAGTCGGCCGACCAGAGCTGGCGTGACCGTCCCCGGACCATGGACCTGGCGACGGTCCGCCGAGCCGCCGCCCTCATCGCCGAGCACGCCCGCACCCATGGTCTGGCCGAGGTCCAGGTCATCCTGCACGGCGGCGAGCCGCTGCTGGTGGGCGCGGCGAGGCTGGAGTCCATGCTGCGGGTGCTCGCCGACGCCCTGGACGGGGTGGCGGCCCTCCGTCTCACGCTCCAGACGAACGGCCTGCGACTGGCGGAGGACCCGGCGCTGTTACCGGTCCTGGCCCGGTACGGCGTACGGATCGGCGTCAGCCTGGACGGCACCCCGGCCAACCACGACAGGCACCGCAGGCGCCCGGACGGCCGCGGCAGCCACGCGGGAGTCGCGCGGGCGCTCAGGCTCTTGCAGGACGGCCCGTACCGCCCCCTGTACGCGGGCGTACTGTGCGCGATCGACCTGGCGGCCGACCCGGTGGAGACGTACGAGGCCCTGCTGGAGTTCGCCCCGCCCCGCCTGGACCTGCTCCTGCCCCACGCCACCTGGCACACCCCGCCACCCGGTCTGCCCGGCCGCACCACCCCGCCCTCGGCTCCGCCCGGCGTGGACCCCGAGGAGCCGGTGCCGTACGCCCGCTGGCTCTGCACGGTGTTCGACCACTGGTACGAAGCCCCGAGCCGACGGACCGGTATCCGGCTCTTCGAGGAGATCTCGGTCCTGCTGCTGGGCGGCACCGCCCGCAGCGAGTCGGTCGGACTCGCCCCGGTGGACCTGGTGGTGGTGGAGACCGACGGCACGATCGAACAGGCCGACTCCCTCAAGGTCACCTACCCGGGCGCCCCGGCCACCGGCCTGGACGTCTTCGCCCACACCTTCGCGGACGCGGCCCGCCACGAGGCGTTCCGGGCCCGCCAGCGAGGCAGGGCGGGCCTCGCCCCGGTCTGCACGGCCTGCCCCCGAGCGGAGGTCTGCGGCGGCGGCCTGTACGCCCACCGCTACCGCCCCGGGGCAGTACCGACCCCCTTCGCGGCCCCGTCCGTCTACTGCCCGGACCTGGCGGTCCTCGTCGATCACATCGCCGACCGCCTGAGCCGGGACGTCCCGGCCGTTGTGGCATCGGCGCGGGGGTGAGGGTGGCGTGGCTGGTGCAGGGGTGCCGGGATGACACCGGCACGGCCGGTTCCGAGATGACGGCGGCGCCCCGCGCCCGCCTCGACCCGCGAGGAGCAAGCCCCCGTGTCCGACCCAGCCCCGCTCCGGTCTTCCGGCCCGCCCCCTGACACCCCTTCCGCCCCCAGCCCCCTCGCCCCCCACGACTTCGACCCTGACCTGTTCGACGCCGTCGCCCGAGCCCGGGGTGGTGCCGACGCCGTCGCGGTGCTGCGCCGGGGGCAGTTGGGCAAGCGCATGTTGCTGGTGGTGGCCGTGCGGCGGGCGTTGGCCCCCGATGCCGGTTTCGAGGAGCCGTACCGGCGGTTGTCCGAGATGCACCGTGACGATCCGGAACGTTGGCGGCGGACGATGCTCTATCCCTACCTGGACGAGGGGCTGGCCCGTGCGCTGGGTGAGTCGGCTCAGGGTGGGCGGCCCGATCTTGGCTGGTTCGGTGAGTTGGTTCGGGGTGGGGCGGACGCGCTGTCCGGGGCGCGGGTGCTGTCCGCCGAGTGCGACGGCGTCGTGCTGCGTGTCCGGCTCGACGACCGGGGCCCCTTCCGCGCCATCCACGGTCACCTGCCCGCCGGGCCGCAGACCGGGGACGAGGTCCGTGACTGGCAGCGGTTGCTGGACGGTGCCTGGCGGGTTCTCGTGCGCCGCCATCCCTGGCATGCCCGGGCCCTTGCCGCCTGTCTGACCACCCTGGTGCCGCTGCACCCCGCTCCCGGCGGTACGGCGGTCAGTTCGGCCGCCCGCCGGGCCTACGGCGCCGTCGCCCTCTCCCCGCCCGGCGACCCCGTGCTCCTCGCGCTGACCCTGGTCCACGAGTTCCTGCACGTCCAGCTCGGCGCCCTGCTCGACCTGGTCCCGCTGTACGGACCGCCCTCCCCGGCCCGCTACGACGCCCCCTGGCGCCCCGACCCGCGTCCGCTCGACGCGCTCCTCCAGGGGACCTACGCCCACCTCGGCGTCTGCGACTTCTGGCACACAGAACGGGCCGCCGTCCCGCCCGACCCCCGGGCCGAGCAGGAGCACACCACCTGGTACGGCCACACCCACACCGCCGTCGACACACTCCTCGGCAGCGGCGAACTCCTGCCCCCCGGCCGCCGCTTCACCGAGGAGATGCGCCGCGCCCTCGCACGCTCGCGCGAATTCCCCGGCAACCTTGGGCACCTTCCGACCGTCTGAACGGGCGGACCCGCGCGGTGCGCACGGGCCGGAAGGAGTCGGCGGTGACGTCCACACGCTTCTGGGCATCCGGTGTCGGAGCCGCGGCGGTACTGGTGGCCACGGGTGCGTGGGTGCTGTGGCCGACGGGGATCGACACTCACCTGTGGGGCGAGGTACGGCCCGTGATCGAGACCCGGCTCGTGGCCGACTCCCGGGGCAGCGGTTACGAGGAGACCGTGCCCGGGAGCAGGGTGCGGTGGTTCTGCCGGGCGGAGCCGCTCGAACTCCGTGCGGACGGCGACGGCTTCGTACGGGCCGGTGTCAACACCCTGTGCATGGCGTACGGAACCCGCGCGGGCGCTCTCGTGGAGTGCGGCGGCTCCAGCTACCCGCAGGTCGTGCGGCTGGAGCGGGACGACGACGCCCCCGGCGGCTACCGCGTCGTGTCGCGGGAGGAGCCGCCGGACGGCGCGGGCTACGCGGAGTGGACGGAGGACCACTTCAGCTTCCTCACCGAGTCCGACGCCGACGACACCCTCTCGTCCACCGCCCTGGAGACCGCCGCCCGAGCCCACTTCGGCCTGCCCTCGGACGCCCGGATCGCGGCCTGCTGACCTGCCCGGCTACTTCAGGAGCGGCAGGTTGAGGTTGTTGACCAGTGGTCCTTCGATGGTGACGCCCTCGGTGACCAGGGACTCGACGCCCGGCAACGGCAGCGGGAGCGCGGACGTGGCCGCCGAGGACTCGGGCGCGAGTACGGCGACGAGGGCCGCCGCGGAGAGCAGCACGGCGGCGGCGGTCAGGACGACGACGGAACGGGTGCGGGCGGGGGGTTTGGCACGCATGGGGACTTCGGAGGCCTTTCCGGCAGAGGTACAGCAAAAAGGGGGGAGGGGGCGGGCCGGGCCCGGGGCGCCGGGCCCGGCGCCCGCGTCAGATGGCCGGGGTCTCGATGACCAGGCCGGCGATGTCGATGCCGATGGCCGCGGCCTGGGTGGTGAAGGCGCCGAGGAGCAGGGCGGTGGCGGCCAGGAGGGTGGCGACACGACGGGCAGAACGCATGGGACGGAACTTCCTTTCACTGCACTTGATCAGGACGTTCCGTGGCTGCCCAGCGGTCCGTTCAGGGATGCGGAACAGGCCCGAAGCTCCCTCGTGCGTGGGAAGTCTCCGGCGTGGCGCGCATGGATTCGGGGCGCCACCCGTACGAGTGACGGCGGCGGTTACCGCTGGTCGTCCGCCAGCTCCGCCACGCCCGTGACCCGGTGCAACGGGTACGTCCGTACCTCGTCCGCGGTGTGGTCGTACGCCGTCACGAAGCCGCCCTCCACGCGGATCGGCGCGATGACGCGTTGACTGGCGGAGCCCTCCGCGTTGACGTACCCGATCCACACCGCCTCGCCGGTCATCACGGCGGCCTGCATGGTGGCCAGGGTCTCGGCGGAGCTGGTGCGCGGGAGGTCGCCGTTCGCGGCCGGGGTCTCCGTCGGCTTGCGCGGGGTCGTCGAGGCCAGGTCGCCCGCCCTGATCGCGCGGATCGCCGCCGAGAGCAGCGTGCCGTCGGGGGACGGCGGGCCGTCCGGCACCGGGTCCGGGGCCGTGCGCGGCGGGGTGCGATGGGCGTGGGCGCGGGTGATCAGGACGTCGCCCTCGGCGGACTCGGCGGCGGGCGCAAAGCCCATCGCGCGCAGACCGTCGAGGAGCGAGGCAGGGTCGGTCTGGGCGGCCAGCACCGTCGGCGCCAGGCGCCGCAGCCGCAGATTCGCGGACCGCTTGTCGGCGAGGATCTCGCTGAGCACCGAGTCGTCGTCGCAGCGCACGTACGCCGAGGCCGCGCCGATCCGCAGATGCCCGTGTCTGCGGGCCACGTCGTCGATGAGGTAGGCGAGGGGCTGCGGGACCGGCGTACGGGAGTGGGCGGTCAGGAAGTCGTGCAGGTCGGAGGCGGAGCGGCCGGCATCCAGGGCACGGCGTACGGAGCCCGGGGTGAAGCGGTAGACCGTCGCGCCGCCCTTCGACTCGACGTCCGCGAGCACGTCGAGCATCTCGGCCAGCGGGCGCTCGAGCGGGCCCGGGGCCACCGCCGTCAGGTCCGCCTGGAGCAGGACGTGGTCGAGCGGCTCGGGGAGGAGGGGGGTGAGGAGGCGGGCGGCCGTCGCGGAGGCCGTGGCCTGCTCGGGGGCGGTAAGGGGTTCCGGGGCGGGATGCCGGTGATGGTGGACCGGGAGTTTGTCGCCGGGGCCGGTCGGCTCGGGCGCCTTCGCCGGAGCCGCGGGGAGGCCCAGCAGGGCCCGGCCCTGTGCGGAGAGCGCGCCCCGGCCCGTGACGCCCAGCGACTCGGCCTCGGACAGGGTCCAGCGGGCGAGCCGGGTGCGCAGGTCCTCGTCGCCGCCGTCCCTCTCCTGCTGCGGGCCGCGCGTCGGACGCTCCCAGTGCAGCCGGGCCAGCACCGACTCGACGGTCGGCGAGGTGCCCTCAGGGAGGGCCGCCAGCAGGGTCAGCACCCGGTGCCGTACCTCCGGCGCCGCCGACCGGTCCAGGCCAGGTCCGAGCGCGGACAGCGTCCGGTCCTTGGTGTCCCGGCCGCCGATCACCCCGGCCGTCCGGGTCGCCGTCAGCCAGGCCTCCGCGAGCCGCGCCCAGCGCGTGGCGGCGGGCAGCTCCAGCCACTCGTCGTACGCCGGGGTCGCCGCGTACCGCTCGTCGGCCTCGCCGTCGGACGCCAACAGGCCCGCCGCGTAGGCGAGTTCGACCCAGAAGGCGGCCACCGGCTCGGAGAGGTCGAGGGCGACGGCCGTCCGCTTGAGATCACGGACGCTGAGCCCACCGGCCCGCAGTACCGCCGGGCCGCCCTCGTCCCACTCCTTCAGCAGCTCCTCGACGGTCGCGAGCGCGGTGTACGCCTGCCCGGCCGCCGCGTTGTCCACAACCTGTGGACGATGCGTCGCGGCCGGCTCGACACCCGGCGGCAACGGCTCGGTCGTACGGTGCGCCCGGCCCTCGCGCAGATGCAGGGCCACTTCACGCGGCAGTACGACGGTGCCGGGCGCCGTGGGCAGCAGGAGCCCCCGGTCCAGCAACAGGCGCAGATGCGCGGCCGGTTCGGCGGTGACCTGGCCGTACGGCGGCCCCCAGACCAGCCGCCGCAGGACGTCGACGGAGTCCGCGGAGGTGGAGTCCAGCAGCGCGGCCATCCGCTTCCGGTCCGTGAACAGGGCGGTCAGCGAGGCCACCGCGCTCACCGAGTCGTGCGTCGACGTGAGCCCCGCCGCCGTCACGATCTCCTGGATCCGCCCCGGCGACATGCCCGCCGTCGCCTCCGCGACCGTCGGGCCGAGCCCCGTCGGGGACGGATGCTGCGGCGAGGGCGCCAGCAGCTCACGTGCCGTACGGACGAGGCGGAGGCGGTCCGTGCCGCCCCACACCAGGGCCTGCTCGCGCAGCACGGTCAGGGCACGGGGGAGGGCGGTGGCCACGGCCGGATCACGGGCGTCGCCCGCGAGGAGGGCCAGCAGGCCGTCGTACGTCGCCGGGTCCGGGGCGACGGCCAGCGCCTGGGCCGTCTGGAGGGTGAACCTGTCCAGGCGCTCCAGGGCGCGTACGACCGACGCGCGGGTGCCGGCGCGGGTGGCCAGTTGCGTGAGGTCGGTCGGGACGGGGGTGATGAGGTCGGGGCGGCTGCGCAGCAGCGCGGCCAGGGACGCGTCGTCCCGCGCGCGAAGCGCTTCCGCGAGTGAGCGCGGTGCTGGTGCCGCTGCGCTGGGCGTCCGCCCTGGTACTGGCCGTGCTCGCGCTCCGAGGCGGGCTCGGCGCCCTGCGCCAGTACCGCGGCGGC
>NZ_JBSFDA010000209.1:0-16565 GCF_053593675.1 Streptomyces sp. NPDC002156
TGGCGGGACCGGGCCCTCGGCACTATTACAGCGCCCCGCAAGGGGCCTGTAAGGGGCGCGGGGAACTGCGCGACCAGCCCCCACCGGCCCGCAGCCAAATAACCGCCCATCCCGCGGAGCGCAACGCAAAAGGGCGGGGCCCCGGATGAAAATCCGGGGCCCCGCCCTGAACGCCGCCGACGCCTAAGGCGTACTAAAGGCCGTCAGTTGTCGTCCTCGTCGATCAGGAACCCACGCATCGGCGAGGGAGCCTGACCCATCGGGGACGGGCCCTGCGGCCGGACCGGAGCCATGGGCTGGGTCATGGCCGGAGACATCTGCTGCTGGCCGCCGTAGGACGGAGCAGCCGGGCCGGGGCCACCCATGCCCTGGTTGCCGCCGTACGACTGCGCACCGGCGCCGGCCGGAGCCATCGAGGGCGCCGGGGACGGCGGCAGGGACGCCGTGGCCGGAGTACGCGGCGGAGCCAGCGAGTCGTCGGCCTGGGTCTCCAGCTGACGCAGCTGCGACTCCAGGTAGGACTTCAGACGGGTGCGGTACTCGCGCTCGAAGCCGCGCAGATCCTCGACCTTGCGCTCCAGCGTGGCGCGGGCGGACTCCAGGGAGCCCATCGCGACGCGGTGCTTCTCCTGCGCGTCCCGCTCAAGCGCGTCGGCCTTGGCGCGGGCGTCGCGCTCCAGGCCCTCGGCGCGGCTGCGGGCCTCGCCGACGATCTTGTTGGCCTCGGAACGGGCCTCGGCGATCGCCTGGTCGGCGGTCTGCTGGGCCAGCGAGAGAACACGCGCGGCACTGTCGCCACCGGGACCCTGGCCGGGGCCGCCCATCTGCGGGGGGCCACCCATGGGACCGCCCATCGGGCCGCCCATCTGCTGCATCTGACCCTGCATCTGCTGACCGGGCATCTGCTGCATCTGGCCGGGCATGCCGCCCTGGCCCATCTGCCCTTGCATCGGACCCTGGCCCATGGGGCCCTGACCCATCTGTCCCTGCATCGGGTTCTGACCCATGGGGCCCTGACCCATCGGGCCGGGACCCTGCGGGCCACCCTGGCCACCGGGGCCGGGGGGCAACTGCGGCGCACCGCTGGGCAGCTGGGGCGGGCCGCCCATGGGGCCGCCCATCTGCTGCTGCGGCGGGCCCGATATGCCGGCGGGCACCGGGCCGCCCGGTCCTCGCATGCCCTGCTGGGGCATTCCCTGCTGAGGCATGCCTTGCTGGGGCATGCCCTGTTGCTGCATGCCCTGCTGCTGATCCTGTTCCGGAGGCTTGCGCATGCCCTGCTGCTGGTTCTGCGCGGCGGCGCGCGTGGCAGCGGCCAGCTTGGCGCGCAGATCCTCGTTCTCGCGGAGCAGGCGGGTCAGTTCGGCTTCGACCTCGTCGAGGAAGGCATCGACCTCGTCCTCGTCATAGCCTTCTCGGAGGCGGACGGTCGTGAACTGCTTGTTCCGCACATCCTCGGGGGTCAACGGCATCTCTTCACCTCAACGTAGTCATCGGCAGTCGGCAAGACCGTATCGTCCACAGTCACCCCGCGAGTTTGGTCACGACGGTGATCAGGATGTAGACGATGATCATCAGTACGAAGAAGGACAGGTCAAGTGCCACGCCCCCGAGACGCAGCGGCGGAATGAACCGCCGCAGAAGCTTGAGCGGTGGATCAGTGACAGTGTAGGTGGCCTCGAGAACGACCACCATCGCCTTGCCAGGCTGCCACGAACGGGCGAACTGGAAGACGTAATCCATGACCAACCGGAAGATCAGCACGATGAGGAAACACATCAGCGCGACGTAGAGCACTTGTAGAACCACGCTCATGATCCGTGCTTCCCTCTCCCCTGTTCGGTACTGCTGTCTGGCCCTGCGTTTCAGCTCTGGTTGAAGAACCCGCCCTCTGCGATGCGGGCCTTGTCCTCCGCCGTGACATCGACGTTAGCAGGCGACAACAGGAACACCTTCTGCGTCACCCGCTCGATGCTGCCGTGAAGACCAAACACCAAACCGGCCGCAAAGTCGACAAGTCGCTTCGCATCTGTGTCATCCATCTCAGTGAGATTCATGATCACCGGCGTGCCCTCACGGAAGTGTTCCCCGATGGTACGGGCCTCGTTGTAGGTCCGGGGGTGGAGTGTGGTGATCCGGTAAGGCTCTCGTTCCGACACGACCTTGGGCATGATCACCGGTGCGTTCTTCTCCAGGCTTTGACGTTCTTGTGTGATGGATGCCACGGGCGCGATCCGCGCCGGACGCCCGGATTCCGCGCCGAGCGAAGCGGAATGCGGCACCGGATCACGCGGCGCGGACGGCTGCACCACTCGTACCGATTCGTCCCTTTGGGACTGATGAGGCTGGTGGGACTGGTGCGAACCGTGCGACTGGTGCGAGGGCTCACGCCGCCGCAGGTCGCGCTCGGGCTCCGGGTCCAGTTCGGGTTCGAAGTCGTCATCGGGGTCGAATCCCCGGCCGTCGTACCCATCGTCCTCCACGAGGCCGAGGTAGACCGCCATCTTGCGCATCGCGCCGGCCATGCTCCGAGTCCTCCGCTCTGTGGTGGATCGACTGACGAATGCCAAGTGCCCGCGATCCACGAGGTCGTTATGACCGCCCATCGGCGGTAATGACCATATTTTCTGCTGTGGTCCGACTTCCTGGCGACGTTACCCGAGCCTGGGACGGACTCCGAGTACCGCACTGCCGACGCGCACATGTGTCGCTCCGGCCGCCACGGCCTGTTCGAGGTCCGCACTCATCCCTGCGGACACCATGTTCGCAGCCGGATGCGTGCGGCGCATAGCAGTCGACAAATCCATCAGCCGCTCGAACGCCGCCAGTTCACGTCCCGCGTACGGTCCGGTCAATGGTGCGACGGTCATCAGACCGTCGAGCCGGAGCCCCTCGGCCCCCGCCACGAGGTCGGCCAACTCCCCGATCCCGCCCGGCCCGACGCCTCCGCGCTCCCCTCGCCCGCTCTCCTCCGCGTCGAGCGCGACCTGGATCAGACAGCCCACCTCACGCCCCGCCCGCACGGCCTCCTTCGACAACCCCGAGACCAGCCGGTCACGGTCGACGGACTGCACGACTGAGGCGTAACCGACCACGGAACGCACCTTGTTGGTCTGCAACTGGCCCACGAAGTGCCAGGTGAGCGGCAGATCCGCGCATGCCTCGGCCTTGGGCGCCGCGTCCTGGTCCCGATTCTCGGCCACATGCCGCACACCCAGCTCACACAGAATCCGCACATCGCTCGCGGGGTAGGTCTTGGTGACGACGATCAGCGTCACCTCCTCGCGCTTGCGGCCCGCCGCCGAGCAGGCCGCCGCGATCCGCTCCTCCACCGCCGCCAGATTTACGGCGAGTTCGTCCCTGCGTTCCGTCATGTCCTATCAGTCCAGCCAGACATAGCCCGCGAGCCGCCCGGTCGTGCGGTCCCGTCGGTACGAGAAGTGGTCGGCGGACTCCCGGGTGCACACCGGCGACTGCTCCCGGTCGCGCACCCCGAGCCGCTCCAACTGCGCGTGCACCCCCGCGGCCACGTCGACCGCCGGGGTGCCCCAGCTGGTCTCCGCGTACGCGGCCGGTTCGACGGCGGCGACCTCGGCTCGCATCTCCTCCGGCACTTCGTAGCACCGTCCGCAGACGGCGGGGCCGGTGCGGGCGACGATCCGGGCGGGGTCGGCGCCGAGCGATTCCATGGCGTCCACGGCGGCGGGGACGATTCCGGCGACCATACCGGGCCGGCCCGCGTGGGCCGCCGCGACCACCCCGGCCACCGGGTCGGCCAGCAGGACCGGTACGCAGTCGGCGGTGAGGACGGCCAGTGCGAGACCGCGGGTGGCGGTCACCAGGCCGTCCACGGGCGGGGTGAGACGGGTGGTCCACGGCCCGTCGACCTCGGCGACGAGGTTGCCGTGCACCTGGTTCATCCAGACCACCCGGTCCGGGTCGAGACCCAGCGACTTGGCGGCCAGTTCACGGTTCGTGCGTACGGCGTCGGGGTCGTCGCCGACCGCTCCGCCGAGGTTGAGCTCCTCGTACGGAACGGCGCTCACCCCGCCCCACCGGTCGGTGAAGGCGAAGTGCGCGCCGCTCGCGTCGCTCGTTCCGGAGCGCTGTCCTATCACTTCAGGAAGTCCGGCACGTCCAGCTCCTCGGCCGCGCTGTCCGAGTAGGACCGGGACGGCGGGACCGGCGGGGAGACCGGGAGTTCGTTGACCGGCTCCGGGGCGGGTGCCGTGGCCTCCTTCGGGGTGACGCTGCCGAGCGAGCCGAAGGACGGACGGCTCTCGGCCCGTACCGGCGTGGGTTCGTCGCGCTTGGCGCCGGCCGAGCCGAGGATGTTGTCGCGCTTGGCCGGGGGCTGGCCCCCGTCGAAGCCGGCCGCGATGACCGTGACCCGGACCTCGTCCCCGAGCGCGTCGTCGATGACGGCGCCGAAGATGATGTTGGCCTCCGGGTGTGCGGCCTCGCTGACCAGCTGGGCGGCCTCGTTGATCTCGAACAGGCCGAGGTCGGAGCCGCCGGAGATGGAGAGCAGGACGCCCCGGGCGCCGTCGATGGAGGCTTCGAGGAGCGGCGAGGAGATCGCCATCTCGGCAGCCGCCACCGCGCGGTCGTCGCCACGGGCCGAACCGATGCCCATGAGGGCCGAACCCGCCTCGGACATCACGGACTTGACGTCCGCGAAGTCGAGGTTGATCAGACCGGGGGTGGTGATGAGGTCGGTGATGCCCTGGACACCGGAGAGCAGGACCTGGTCCGCCGACTTGAAGGCGTCGAGGACCGAGACCTGGCGGTCCGAGATGGACAGGAGCCGGTCGTTGGGGATGACGATGAGGGTGTCGACCTCTTCGCGGAGTTCCGCGATGCCGTCCTCGGCCTGGTTGGCGCGGCGCCGTCCCTCGAACGTGAAGGGGCGGGTGACCACGCCGATGGTGAGGGCGCCGAGGTTGCGGGCGATGTTGGCCACGACGGGCGCGCCGCCGGTGCCGGTGCCGCCACCCTCGCCGGCCGTCACGAAGACCATGTCGGCCCCCTTGAGGACCTCCTCGATCTCCTCGCGGTGGTCCTCGGCCGCCTTGCGGCCGACGGCCGGGTTGGCTCCGGCGCCGAGTCCGCGGGTGAGTTCGCGGCCGACGTCGAGTTTGACGTCGGCGTCGCTCATCAACAGCGCCTGCGCGTCGGTGTTGATGGCGATGAACTCGACGCCCTTCAGACCGACCTCGATCATCCGGTTGATGGCATTGACACCACCGCCGCCGACACCGATGACTTTGATGACTGCGAGGTAGTTCTGCGGTGCTGCCACGTCGAAGGCCTCTCGCCTCGAGTTACGTGTCGCCGCCTCGCGGTGCCGCGAACCGACAACTCATGCCGAAGTGGGACGGTCCGAACGCCGACCCGAACCCTAACGTTGAAGTTTAGGGTTACCAGTGTGTCTGTTCCTTGGACTCTTCCGAACAGGACACTAAGTCGACAAGTGGCGCACGTTCAACGAACACGCCGAACCTCCCGTTTTTCTTTTCACCCTATGTGATCAGGCATAGCCATGCCCAACCAGGGTGCTGGCCTGCGCGGATGTGCGTCAACTCCCTGATGACGCAGGGGCGGTGGGAACGCTCACGTCGAAGTGCCGCGCCCCCGGAGCCGCTTTCATGAGAGCCGTGAGGGCCCGCGCCTTCGCCTCGCCCTGCTCACCGCTCCCCCACGCGACGGTCCGGCCGTCGCCCAACTCCAGCGAGATGGAGTCGTACGAACGGACCTTGACGGCCTCGGTGAGGCGCGCGACGGTACTCGGCAGGTCGCCCGCCACCCGCACCGCCTCCCGCGTCAGCCGGTCACTGCCGAAACGGCGCAGACTCGCGGTCTGCGAACCGGTCCGGGACAGCGTCAATTCCAATGCGGGTACGCCTTCCGGGGCGCGGGAAACCGTCGCGAAACGCACGCCTTTCGCGTCCACTTCGACATACTTGCTCCCATTCCCAGGGCTTTTGACAATCAGCACAGGGGTGCGTTCGACCACTTTCAGCCCGATTCCGTGCGGCCAGGATCGAGTGACCTCAACCGAGTCAATTCGGGGCAATTTTCTGAGCAGTCGGGACTCAATGGCGCCGGTGTCGACGGAAACGAGCGGATCCCCGACCGGCACGTCGGCGGCTTCGCGCACCTGTGCCTGCGTCAGAACCCCGGTCCCCGACACCGATACGCGCTCCACGCGCGTCCACCGGGACCCGTAGAGGACCCACAGGACGCCTCCGCCGAGGAGGAGCAGGGCGAGGGCCAGGATGACGATCGTACGAACCCTGCGCGGCCCCAACCGCCGCAGGAGGCCCGGCAGACGGGGCGGGCCGGAGGTGTCCTGCTGTCGTTCGCCGCGTTCGGCGGTCGTAGCTCCGGCCACGCGCCCTGCCTTCCTCGTCGTCGCCTAGCGGTGGCGTGAGGCGATCGCCTCGTACACCATGCCGACGAGTAGGTCGTCGGCGTCCCGGCGGCCGAACTCGCTGGCGGCGCGGGACATCTCGTACAGCCGGTGGGGGTCGGCGAGCACGGGCAGGACGTGTCGCTGCACCCACTCGGGCGTCAGGTCCGCGTCGTCGACCAGGAGTCCGCCGCCGGCCTTGACCACCGGCTGGGCGTTGAGCCGCTGTTCGCCGTTGCCGATGGGCAGCGGGACGTAGGCGGCCGGGAGTCCGACGGCGGAGAGTTCGGCGACGGTCATCGCGCCCGCGCGGCACAGCATCATGTCGGCCGCGGCGTACGCGAGGTCCATCCGGTCCACGTACGGTACCGGGATGTAGGGGGGCATCCCCGGCATCTGGTGTACCTGCGGCAGTTCATTCTTCGGGCCGACCGCGTGCAGCACCTGGATGCCGGCCTGCTGGAGGTACGGTGCGACCCGCTCGATCACCTCGTTGAGGTGCCGGGCGCCCTGTGAGCCGCCCGAGACCAGCAGCGTCGGCAGGCTCGGGTCGAGCCCGAACGCGGCGCGTGCCTCGGGGCGTACGGCGGCGCGGTCCAGGGTGGCGATGGAGCGGCGCAGGGGGATGCCGATGTAGCGGGCGTCGCGGAGCTTGCTGTCCGGGGTGGAGACGGCAACCTGGGCGGCGTACCGCGAACCGATCTTGTTGGCGAGGCCGGGGCGGGCGTTGGCCTCGTGGACGACGATCGGCACACCGAGGCGCTTGGCGGCGAGGTAGCCGGGCAGGGCCACATAGCCGCCGAAGCCGACGACGCAGTCGGCCTTGGTGCGCTCCAGGATCTGCTCGGCGGCCTTGATCGTGCCGCGCAGCCGCCCGGGGACGGTGATCAGTTCGGGGGTGGGCTTGCGTGGCAGGGGGACCGCGGGGATCAGCGCCAGGTCATAGCCCCGTTCGGGAACGAGCCGGGTCTCCAGACCGCGTTCCGTGCCCAGGGCCGTGATCCCCACGGTGGGATCAGCCCTGCGCAGGGCGTCCGCGAGGGCGAGCGCGGGCTCGATGTGGCCGGCGGTCCCCCCACCGGCGAGTACGACATGCACCGAAATTCACCGCTCTCCGGACGAACGCGCCGCCGAGGCACGCCGTCGCATCGTGTTCCATCTCCGGGGGCTCCGATCGGACACCGGACCCCCGGCCCCCCGTTTTCTACCAAAGCGGGGTTGCCGCAACGAAAGCGCCGCCCGCGCACCCGGTTCGTCGCGTGCGAAGGCGATCAGCAGTCCGATGGCGAACATGGTCGGCAGCAGGGCGGAACCCCCGTAGGAGAACAGCGGGAGCGGAACGCCGGCGATCGGCAGCAGGCCGAGCACCGCACCGATGTTGACCACCGCCTGAGCGGTGATCCACGTCGTCACGCCTCCCGCGGCATACCTCACGAAGGGGTCCTCCGTGCGTCCGGCCACGCGGATACCCGCATAGCCTAGAGCCGCGAAGAGGGCGAGCACCGACAGCGTCCCCGCGAGGCCCAGTTCCTCACCGGTGACGGCGAAGATGAAGTCCGTGTGCGCTTCGGGTAGTTGCCCCCATTTTTCCACACTCGCGCCGAGGCCCGACCCGAACAGGCCACCGGAGGCGAGCGCGTAGATCCCGTGCACGGCCTGCCAGCAGGAGGTGGCCCCGGTGCCCGGCTCGGTGGCGCCGATGCACTGGAAGCGGGCCATACGGTTGGGGCTGGTCTTGATGAGAACAAGCCCGATGAACACGGCGATCGACAGCACACCCACGAACAGCCGCGTGGGCGCCCCGGCCAGCCAGAGCAGCCCGAACAGGACGGCGGTGAGGATGATCGCCGTCCCCATGTCGCCGCCGAGCATGATCAGGCCGAGCAGCATGAACGTCACGGGGACGAGCGGCACCAGCATGTGCTTCCACTGCGTGAGCAGCCGCTTGTCCTCTTTGCGGGCGATGAGGTCGGCGCCCCACAGCACCAGGGCGAGCTTGCCGAACTCGCTGGGCTGGATCAGGAAGGAGCCGCCCAGCGAGATCCAGTTCTGGTTCCCGTTGATGGACACCCCTATCCCCGGCACCTGCACGAGGACCATCATGAAGACGGACCCGGCGAGGATCGGATAGGCGAGCGCCCGGTGCAGCTTCACCGGCATCCGGGAGGCGGCGAACAGCAGCACCCCGCCGATCGTGGCGGCCAGCAACTGTTTGCGAAAGAAGAACGTCCCGGGCTTGGACAGTTGAAGCGCGGTGATCTGAGAGGCCGAGTAGACCATCACCAGCCCGAGCACGGTAATCAGCAGCGACCCACCAAGGATCACGTAGTAGGCGGTCAGCGGCCGGTCCCAGGCCCGCTGCAGCCGCCTGTGGAGGCTGCGTACGGGGTTGTCGCGGGGTGGGCGGGGGGCGGCGGGCCGCCGAACCCTGACGGCCCGCTGAACGGGCGGACGACCAGTACGGCTACTGGGCATGAGCACCTCCCGCACGACTACTGAAGGGCGCGCGCAGCGCCCCCTTCAGGGGCGCGGGGAACTGCGCGACAAGCCCCCACCGGACCCGCACCAGACAACGCACCGACAGTTCCCGAGCCACAACCAACCTCACGCGTCCCTCCAGGCACCGCGGCCGAAGACCGACCGTCAGGTCCCCGTACCGAGTTCGCGAACCGCCTGCGCGAACGCGTCACCGCGCTTGTTGTAGTTGGCGAACATGTCCATCGACGCACAGGCAGGCGCCAACAGCACCGTGTCCCCGGCACCGGCCAGGCCCCGCGCCGAGCGGACCGCCGCGAGCATCGCCCCAGTGTCGGTCCGGTCGAGGTCGACGACGGGTACCTCCGGCGCGTGTCGCGCGAGCGCTTCGCCGATGAGCGCCCGGTCGGCGCCGATCAGCACCACCCCGCGAAGTCGCTTTGCCGACTTGGCGACCAGCTCGTCGAAGGTCGCGCCCTTGGCGAGCCCGCCCGCGATCCACACGATCGACTCGTACGCGGCCAAGGAGGCCTCGGCCGCATGCGTGTTGGTCGCCTTGGAGTCGTCGACGTACGCCACCCCGTCCACGTCGGCCACGTGTGCGATGCGGTGCGCGTCCGGGGTGAAGGCCCGCAGGCCGTCCCGTACGGCCTTCGCGGGCACCCCGTAGGCCCGTGCGAGGGCAGCCGCGGCAAGGGCGTTGGCGATGTTGTGCGGGGCCGGCGGATTGACGTCCCCGACCTCGGCCAGTTCCTGGGCGTTCTGCTGCCGGTTCTCGACGAAGGCGCGGTCGACCAGGATGCCCTCCACGACGCCGAGTTGGGACGGCCCGGGCGCACCGAGCGTGAACCCGATCGCCCGGCAGCCCTCCTCGACGTCCGCGCCGCGCACCAGGTCCTCGGTGGACGGTTTGTCGGTGGCATCCACGTTGTAGACGCAGGCGACCCGATTGCCCTCGTAGATACGGCCCTTGTCGGCGGCGTACGCCTCCATGGAGCCGTGCCAGTCGAGGTGGTCGGGGGCGAGGTTGAGCACGGCGGCGGAGTGGGCGCGCAGGGAGGGCGCCCAGTGGAGCTGGTAGCTCGACAACTCGACGGCCAGGACGTCGTACGTCTCCTCGCCGAGGACCACGTCGATGATCGGTGTGCCGATGTTGCCGACGGCGGCCGTACGCAGGCCCGCCGCGCGCAGGATCGAGGCGAGCATCTGGGTCGTGGTCGTCTTGCCGTTCGTACCCGTGATGGCGAGCCAAGGTGCCGCATCCGGGCCGCGCAGCCGCCAGGCGATCTCCACGTCACCGACGACGTCCACGCCCGCCGACGCCGCCGCCGCGAACAGCGGTGAACTCGGCTTCCAGCCGGGCGAGGTGACGACCAGTTCGGTCCCCTCGGGCAGCGTCTCCGCGTCACCGAGGCGGACCTCGATGCCGTCCAGGGCCGCCGCGCGTTCCCGGTGGGCCTCGGAGTCACCGCCGTCCACGACGGTGACGACGGCGCCGAGGGCGGTCAGGGCACGGGCGGCGCTGATGCCGCTCACGCCGAGTCCGGCGACGGTGACACGCACGCCGTTCCAGTCGCTGCCCTGACCGGACGTCACTTGTCGGCCGCCCATCCCGCGTAGAAGATGCCCAGTCCGACGATCACGCAGATGCCCTGGATGATCCAGAAGCGGACCACGATGAGCACTTCGGACCAGCCCTTGAGCTCGAAGTGGTGCTGGAGTGGCGCCATCCGGAAGACCCGCTTGCCGGTCATCTTGAACGAGCCGACCTGGATGACCACCGACATGGTGATCAGGACGAACAGGCCGCCGAGGAGCGCAAGGAGCAGCTCCGTACGGGAGCAGATCGCGAGGCCGGCGAGCGCGCCGCCCAGGGCCAGCGAACCGGTGTCGCCCATGAAGATCTTGGCGGGCGACGTGTTCCACCACAGGAAGCCGAGACAGGCACCCATCAGCGCCGAGGAGACGACGGCGAGGTCCAGTGGATCTCGTACCTCGTAACAGGCGGACGGGTTGGTCAGGGTCGCCGCGTTGGCGCAGGACTCCTGGAACTGCCAGACGCCGATGAACGTGTACGCGCCGAAGACGAGGACGGAGGCGCCGGTGGCGAGGCCGTCCAGACCGTCCGTCAGGTTCACGCCGTTCGACATCGCAAGGATCATGAAGAGCGCCCAGACGACGAACAGCACCGGGCCGATCGACCAGCCGAAGTCCTGGACGAAGGAGAGCTTCGTCGAGGCCGGCGTGTTGCCGCGGTTGTCCGCGAACTGGAGCGAGAGCACCGCGAAGGCGATACCGCCGGTCAGCTGACCGGCCATCTTCGCCTTGGCCCGCAGACCGAGCGAGCGCCGCTTCACGATCTTGATGTAGTCGTCCAGGAAGCCGACCAGACCCATGCCGCCCATCAGACCGAGCACGAGCAGCCCGGAGAAGGTCGGCGGCTTGCCGGTGATCAGCTTGGACAGGAAGTACGCGGCGATCGTCGCCAGGATGAAGGCGATACCACCCATGGTCGGCGTACCGCGCTTGGCGTGGTGCTCGCGCGGGCCGTCGTCACGGATGTACTGGCCGTAGCCCTTGCGCGCCAGCAGTTTGATCAGCAGCGGGGTGCCGACCAGCGTCAGGAACATACCGATGACGCCCGAGAACAGGATCTGGTTCATCATCGGGCGGCGACCTCACCCTCGACGCCGCCGACGAGCAGCGCCTGCGCCACCCGTTCGAGCCCGACCGACCGGGACGCCTTCACGAGCACGACATCCCCCGGGCGCAGCTCGCTGCGCAACAGGTCGACAGCCGCCTGTGCGTCGGACACGTGCACCGACTCCTCACCCCACGAACCCTCGTTATATGCGCCCAGTTGGAGCCAGGACGCTTCCCTGCCCCCGACCGCGACGAGCTTGCCGACATTGAGCCGGACGGCGAGCCGTCCGACCGCGTCGTGCTCGGCGAGCGCCTCGTCCCCGAGCTCGGCCATCTTGCCGAGCACCGCCCACGTACGGCGTCCCTGGCCCATGGCGGCGAGCGCGCGCAAAGCGGCTCGCATGGACTCGGGGTTCGCGTTGTAGGCGTCGTTGACGATCGTCACGCCGTCCGGGCGCTCGGTGACCTCCATGCGCCAGCGGGAGAGGGAGCCCGCCTCGGAGAGCGCGGTGGCGATCTCGTCTGCGGACATGCCCAGCTCATGGGCGACGGCGGCCGCGGCGAGCGCGTTCGACACGTGATGCTCACCGTACAGGCGCATGGTCACGTCGCTTGCACCGGAGGGTGTGTGGAGCCTGAAGGCGGGCTGTCCCCTGTCCGTGAGTCGTACGTTCTCGGCGCGTACGTCCGCTTCGCCGGACTCTCCGAAGAAGATCACCTTCGCCTTTGTTCGAGCCGCCATGGCCCGTACGAGGGGATCGTCGGCGTTGAGGATCGCGGTGCCGCCGTCCGCCGCCGAGGGCAGTGCCTCGACGAGTTCGCCCTTCGCTTGTGCGATCTGCTCGCGGCCGCCGAACTCGCCGATGTGGGCGGTGCCGACGTTGATGACGAGGCCGATCCGCGGGGGCGTCAGATCCGTCAGGTAGCGGATGTGACCGATGCCGCGGGCGCCCATCTCCAGGACCAGGAACCTGGTCTCCTCGGTGGCGCTCAGCGCGGTCAGCGGGAGCCCGATCTCGTTGTTGAACGAGCCCGGCGTGAAGACGGTCGGCGCCTTGTGCCGGAGCACCTGGGCGATCAGGTCCTTGGTGCTGGTCTTGCCCGCGGAGCCGGTGAGGGCCACGAGGGTCGCGCCGAGCTTCCGGACCACGTGCCGCGCGAGGGCGCCCAGCGCCCGCTGTACGTCGTCCACGACGATCGCGGGTACGCCGACCTGACGGGACGCCAGTACGGCGACGGCGCCCGCCTCGACGACCTGGGCGGCGAAGTCGTGGCCGTCGACGTGCTCGCCGGCGAAGGCGACGAAGAGGCTGCCTGGCTCCACCTCACGGGAGTCCCTGACAACCTGTCCGGTGACCTGGACCGACGGATCCGGTATGTCGTAAGTCTGCCCGCCGACGACTGCTGCGATCTCGGCGAGGGAGAGGGCGATCACAAGTTCATCCCTGAGTCTTCTGGATGGCTTCTCGAAGCACCTGGCGGTCGTCGAACGGACGGACCACCCCGGCGATGTCCTGGCCCTGCTCATGGCCCTTGCCCGCGACCAGCACGGTGTCCCCGGGCCGTGCGCGGGCCACGGCGGCGGCGATGGCCGCGCCCCGGTCCTCGAACACCTGGACCTCGCCGCGCTCGTGCGCCGGCACGGAGGCCGCGCCCTGGAGCATCGTCGCGAGGATCGCGAGGGGGTCCTCGGAGCGGGGGTTGTCGGAGGTCAGTACGGCGGTGTCGGCGAGCCGGGCCGCTGCGGCGCCCATCGGCTCGCGCTTTGTCTTGTCCCGGTCGCCGCCACAGCCGAGTACGACGTGCAACTCGCCCTCGGTGACCTTGCGGAGGGCCCGCAGCACCGATTCGACGGCGTCCGTCTTGTGCGCGTAGTCGACGACCGCGAGATACGGCTGGCCCACGTCCACCCGCTCCAGGCGGCCCGGCACGCCCGGCACCGCTGCGATGCCGTCGGCGGCGGCCTGCGGGTCGAGCCCGGCCTCGGCGAGGGCGACGATCGCGGCGAGGGTGTTGGCGACGTTGAAGGTGCCCGCGAGCGGCGATCTGGCGCTGATCCGCTGGTCCTTGGGGCCGACCACGGTGAACGTCGAGTCCATCGGGCCGATCCGGACGTCGTCGGCGCGCCAGTCGGCGTCCGGGTGCCCCTCGGCGGAGAAGGTGACGACCGGTACGGCGGCCTCCTGGGCGAGCCGGCGGCCGTAGGCGTCGTCGTAGTTGACGATGCCGAGTTTGCTGCGTTCGGGAGTGAACAGCGCCGCCTTGGCCTGGAAGTAGTCCTCCATGCCGGAGTGGAACTCCATGTGTTCCGGGCTGAGGTTGTTGAACACGGCGATGTCGAAGACGCAGCCGTCGACCCGGCCGAGGACCAGCGCGTGGCTGGAGACCTCCATGGCGACCGCCTCGACCCCGCGCTCGCGCATCACCGCGAACAGGGCCTGGAGGTCGGTGGCCTCGGGCGTGGTGCGCTCCGACTTGATGCGCTCGTCGCCGATGCGCGTCTCGACCGTGCCGATCAGTCCGGTGGCCCGGTCCGTCTTCAGACCGCCCTCGACGAGGTACGCGGTGGTGGTCTTGCCGGAGGTGCCGGTGATGCCGATCTGGAGCAGGTCGCGCCCCGGACGGCCGTAGATCGTGGCCGCCAGTTCGCCCATCCGCGCGCGCGGGTCGTCGGCCACGAGCACCGGGAGGCCGGTGGCGGCGGCGCGCTCGGCGCCCGTCGGGTCGGTCAGCACGGCGGCGGCGCCGAGGCCGGCCGCCTGTGTGACGAAGTCGGCGCCGTGCAGCCGGGCCCCCGGGAGGGCGGCGTACAGGTCGCCGGGGCGGACGGCGCGGGAGTCGTGGGTGATGCCCGTGATCCCCGTGCTCCCGGTGTCCTCCGGGGTCCGGGGCTGTGGGGCACCCAGTTGTCCGGCCAGTTCCGCGAGGGGTGTGGCGGACACATGAGCCGGCCTCGGCGGTCCCGGATATGTCACAGGAACGCCCTTCTGGGTGGTTTGGTACTGATCAGCGTGTGGCACGGCGGTGAGCGTACCGGGCGCACCCCCGAGGGGGCGAAGTGAGGGCGCGGGCGGGGCGTGCGACGGGGCGCTGTTCCCCTGGTCGGGAGAGTCTGGGGTCACGGGCTGTTTCCTGGCTGGTTTCCGTGCTGATCAGGGTGTGAAGGTCACGGGGAGATTCGCGGCCTTGGCCCCGGTGGGCGGTACCTGAAGGGTCTTCAGGGCGAACTCCATGACCTCCTTGTAGATGGGGCCACAGATCTGGCCGCCGAAGTAACTGCCCTTGGTGGCGTTCTGGATGGCGCAGTAGACGGTGATGCGGGGGTTGTCGGCGGGCGCGAACCCGGCGAACGACGAGGTGTAGCCGTGGTAGCGGCCGGTGGCCGGATCCACGCGGTTGGCCGTACCTGTCTTGCCCGCCACGCGGTAGCCCGGGATGCGCGCCTTGGTGCCGGTGCCCTCCTCGTCGTCCACGACGGACTCCAGCATCCTGGCGAGGGTCTTCGCCGTCTCCTCGCTGACGACGCGGGTCTTCTTGGGCTCGGCGGCGGGGGTGAACCTGCCGTCGGCGCCCTTGGTGCCCCGGATCAGGCTCGGCTCCACGCGGACGCCGCCATTGGCGATCGTCGAGTAGACGGAGGCCGCCTGGAGCGCGTTGAGGGAGAAGCCCTGGCCGAAAGGAATCGTGAACTGCTGCGAGGTCGACCACTCGCCGGGCGACGCGAGGATGCCCTTGGTCTCGCCGGGGAAGTCGATCCCGGTGTAGCCGCCGATGCCGAACTTGCGCAGATAGGAGTAGAGGACCTGGTTGGACTGCGCCTGGCTCTTGCCGAGCTGGCCGGTGGCCAGGATGGTGCCGATGTTGCTGGACTTGGCGAGCACGCCGTTGAGCGTGAGGTACCAGGTGGGGTGGTTGATGTCGTCCTTGAAGAGCCGGTCGCCCCGGTGCAGCCGGTTGGGTACGACGACATGCGTCGCGGGCGTGGCGACGTTCTCCTCGAGTACGGCGGCCATCGACATGACCTTGGCGGTGGAACCGGGCTCGTAGGCGTCCTGGAGGGCCGCGTTGCCCAGCGCGTCCGGGTTCGCCTGGGTCAGGTCGTTGGGGTCGAAGCCGGGCGAGTTGGCCATGGCCAGGATCTGTCCGGTCCGGGTGTCCTGCACTATCACGTACCCGCGGTCCGCCTTCGATTCCTTCACCTGCTCGGTGATGGCGTTCTGCGCGGCCCACTGGATGTCGCGGTCGATGGTCAGTTCGACGTCGGTACCGGGCACGGCGGGTGTCTCGGTGGAATCGGCGGTGGGCACCTGCCGTCCCCCTGACTGCGCGTACCGGATCTTGCCGTCCTGCCCGGCCAGTTCGCCGTTCAGCTGCTGTTCGAGGCCGCCGCCGCCCTTGCCGTCGGCGCTGACCCAGCCCAGCAGTCCGGCGGCGAGTCCGCCGTTCGGATAGACGCGCTTGCTCGCGGGCACGGCCAGCACACCGGCGAGGACGTTCACGGTGTCCGGGTCGGTTCCGGACTTGGCCGCCAGGGTCGACTTCAGATCCTTGATCTGCGTCCACACCTGGGGGGTCTGGCGGTGCGCGAGCAGCATGTAGCGCGTGTTCGGCGTCTTCAGCTTCTTGGCGACGGCGTCCGCGTCCTGCCCGAGGATCGGCGCGAGCAGAGCGGCGGCCTGCTCGGGGGCGTCGGCCAGTTTCGTGCTTTTCGGCGTGAACATCGTCGGGTCGGCGGTGATGTCGTACGCGTCCACGCTGGTCGCCAGTTCGACGCCGTTGCGGTCGGTGATCTCGCCGCGCTCGGCGGCCAGGGTGCGGCCGACGTACCGGTTCTGCTCGGCCTTGGCGGCGTACTCGCTCGCGTCGACGGCCTGCACCTGGAGCAGCCGTACGACGAAGGCGATCAGCACCAGGGCCAGCGCGAGGCTGACCATGCGCAGCCGGGGCCGGGGGCTGCCGAGCCGGATGACGTTGGATGACGATGCAACGTCCGCGATGCGCTCGATGGTCTGCCGCCGGAGCTTGATGAGCTGTT
>NZ_JBSFDA010000210.1:0-16549 GCF_053593675.1 Streptomyces sp. NPDC002156
GACGGGCTAGATCTTTCAGCCCGTCCGGCGTTTGAGGACTAGGCCCGTTCAGGGCCGTTGGGGGTCTGGGGGCGCAGCCACCAGGGGATGGGAATGGGTAGGGGCGGCGGGGGCGAGGATCAAGCCGCCGGGGTCTCCAGTCGGCTGATCCGTATCGCGCCCCGCTCCTCCCCCGGGTAACGGCTCGTCAGGTCCAGCCGCAACCTGCTCCCCCGTACCGCCGCGAAGGTGATCACCGTCGGTGTGTCCGAGCCCTCGGCCCACGCCACGGCCGCCTCCGGCACCGGGACGTACCGGTCGCCGTCCCACACCGACACCCCCACCGCCGCAGGCAGGCTGTGCGTCGCGTCCACCGTGAAAGAGACCTCCACCCTCGTGAAGTCCCGCGCCCGCCCCCAGTCCACCGACACCCAGTCCTCCCTACGTGCCCCGCTGAACGCCGGCAGCAGCGCGGTCGGCGCCTTGTAGAAGCCGTTGGACCAGCCGGTGCCCGGCGCACCGTCGAGCATCGCGGCGGGCAGGGTGTCCGGGCGGCCGGAGTAACTCGCGTCCGCCAACGGGTACGCCTGCGGTCCCTGGCCCGGGTCCGGCGGGAAGGGAGCCGCCGGCGTCAGCGCCTCGTCGCGCGACGCCCTCGTACGGACCACGACCGTCCCCGTACGCAGCCCCGCCGCACGCGCCGTGACCTTCAACCGCCCCACCTCCACACCCGCCCGGACGATGGCAAGTGCCTTGCCGCAGAAGGCGGTTCGGGTACTCGCCTGATAGCGCTCCGCGCTCTCCTCGCGCCCGTTGTCGAGGCCCGCCAGCGAGCCGCCACCGTCGACCGAGAACGCGAGCAAGTGCTCGGCGTCGGGTACCACCACTCCCCTCTCATCGACCACCTCAGCCGTCACGAAGCACAGTGAACGACCGTCCGCCGCAAGGGACTTGCGGTCCGCCGTCAGGCGTATCGCGTGCGCCTCGCCCGCCGTCCGCAGGACGTCCGTCGCCACGACCCGTCCGTCCCGCCGCGCCACCGCCTTCAACTCCCCAGGCGCGTACGGCACATGCCAGGTCAGGTGCAGTTTGCCCGCGCTGCCGTTCGGACTGGTGTAACTGCCGGGCCAGGCACCGGAGGTGACCGTCTTGTCGTCCCCCGTCGCCTCCGTGGTCTCCAGGTAGACACGGCCGTCGACCGTCTTCTTCGTGTCGAACCGCCTTGTCCCGCACGACTTTCCGTTGAGGAACAGCTCCACCGTGTCGACGTTCGCGTAGGCCCAGACCTCCACCGTGTCGCCCAGCTCGTGGTTCCACGTCATCGGGAGAAGGTGGACCATCGGTTCGGCCGTCCACTGGCTGCGGAACAGGTGGTACATGTCCTTGGGGAAGCCCGCCGTGTCGACCGCGCCGAAGAAGGACGCCTTCACCGGGAACACGTCGTACGGGGTCGGCTCGCCGATGTAGTCGATGCCCGACCACAGGAACTCGCCCGCGAACCACTTGCGGTCCCGGTCCTTCTTCAGGCCGTACTCCCCGCTCATCGTCCAGGAGGCCAGGTTGTTGTCGTACGACGAGACCGCGCGCTTGCCCGGTGTGTGGTTCTCGCCCGTGTTCAGGCGTTCCGGCTCCTGGTAGACACCCCTCGTGGAGGTCTCGGACGAGGACTCCGACTCGAACAGGAACAGGTGCGGATAGCGGGTGTGCAGGGCGTCCACCGAGGCCGCGGTGTTGTAGTTGAGGCCGAGACCGTCGAGCTTGGCCAGGATCAGGTCGCCGGGCGTGCCGGGGGCGGGGACGCTGCGGTGGCGGTGGGAGCCGATCACTATCGGGCGGGTGTCGTCCGACGCCTTCACCGCCGCGATCAGGCGGTCCGCCATCGCCAGGCCCGCGGTCGACGTGAACTCGGAGATCTCGTTGCCTATCGACCACATCAGGACGGCCGGCGAGTTGCGGGCCGCCTTCACCATCTCCGTGATGTCCCGGTCCGCCCACTCCTCGAAGAACCGGCCGTAGTCGTAGCGGGTCTTGGGACTGCGCCAGCAGTCGAAGGCCTCCACCATCATCACGATGCCCAGCTCCTCGCAGACCTGGATCATCTCCGGCGAGGGCGGGTTGTGCGACGTGCGGAAGGCGTTGACGCCCATCGACTTCATGATGGTCATCTGGCGCCGGATTGCGTCGATGTTGACAGCGGCACCGAGGGCGCCCAGGTCGTGGTGGAGGTCGACTCCCTTGATCTTGTGCTGCGTGCCGTTCAGCTGGAAGCCCTCGTCCGGGTCGAAGCGGAAGCTCCGGATGCCGAAGGTCGTGCGGTGGGTGTCCACCGTTGCGCCGCCGACGCGCAGTTCCGTCTTCAGGGTGTAGCGATGGGGCGCCTCTATGTCCCACAACTTCGGGTCGGGGACCGTGAGTTCATGGGTCTCCGTCGACCGGTCGGTGACCGTGACCGTGGACGAGGTGCGGGCCACCGTACGGCCGCGCGGGTCGACGATCCGGGAGACGACCTCGACATCGGCTGCTGCGCCGGACTCGTTCACCACGGCTGTCAGTGCCCGGACCAGGGCCCGGTCGTCGGTGATCTCCGGGGTCGTGACGTACGTACCCCAGCGCTCCACGTGCACCGATTCCGTCACGACCAGGCGGGCCTCGCGATAGATGCCGCTGCCCGAGTACCAGCGGCTGCTGGGCAGCCGGTTCCGCACCTTCACCGCGAGCACGTTCTCGGTGGTGCCGTCGGTGTGCAGGAGGTCGGTGAGGTCGAAGGTGAAGCCCGTGTAGCCGTAGGGGTGGCGGCCGACCTCCGTGCCGTTGCAGTAGACGTACGAGTCCATGTAGACGCCGTCGAACTCCACCGAGATCCGCCGGCCCGCGAGTGCGGGCGGGAGGGTGAAGGTCAGGCGGTACCAGGCGAGGCCGCCGGGGAAGAAGCCGGTGCCGCTCGTCGTGCCGTGGTCGGTGGTCGGGGTGAGTTCGATGCTCCAGTCGTGCGGGACGGCGACCGTCCGCCACGCCGAGTCGTCGTACGCGGGGTCGGGGGCGTTCTCGTACGCGCCCGTGGGGTCGGTGATCCCGCCCGGGTCGACCAGCGCGAAGCGCCAGCCGTCCCGGAGCGGGACGGTTCGGCGGGCGGCGCGGTCGGCGGCCCGCGCGTCGGTCGCGGTGCCCAGTAAGGCTCCGGCCGCCGGGGCCGACGTACCGGCGATCAGAACCGATCTGCGTGTGACCGTCATGGCGGCTCTCCCTCGACAGGGCCCAGAATTCTCGCCAGGACCCAGAAGTAATCACAACTGATCGTTAGCAAACAGATTCTGACGGTGAGCAACATGTGCCCGTCAAGGGTCCGGTGACGAACTTCGGTCTCACCTGTCACAACGGCCTGATTCGCGCCCCGCGCGGTGGCCTTTCCGGCGGCCCGGGGCAGCGGTGTTCCCGACCACACACGGGCAGAACGCACTACTGTGGAACACCTGTGACGTCCCTTGCTCACTGTGAGTGTTCACGATGGAGTGGCGACGATGAGTCCGGTGTACCCGTTCGACGATGCCGCCACGGCGCGGGCCGTCGTCGACGAGCGGGGCACACTGACCGGCTGGAACGAGGGCGCTCGCAGGCTGCTGGGCTGGTCGGCGGCCGAGGTGCTGGGTCGTCCCGCCGCTGCTCTGCTGGCCGACGGCGATACGGCCGGGCCCGGCCGCCCGGAGCAGGATCCCTGGTCCGGCACCCTCGCGCTGCGTCACCGCGACGGCCGTACGGTGTCCACCTGGCTCCTCGCCCACCACCGGCCCGCCCCGGACAGCGGCCCGGCCGAGTGGCTCGTCGTCACCCCGCTGGAGGGCGGGTCGCGCCCCGAGGACGACCCGCTGATGCGGGCCGCGCTGGCCCAGGCGCCCTGTGCGACGGCCGTCTACGACGACCGGCTGCGGCTGCACGGCGTGAACGACGCCATGGCCGGGGTCATCGGCCTGCCGCTGGAGCGCATCCGGGGGCTCAGGATCGCCGAGATAGGCGGCAAGGAGCGCAGCGCGGAGCTGGAGCAGCACATGCTCGACGTGCTGACCAACGGCCGGGCGAAGGACGTACAGACCTATCTGCAGACCGGCGGCGAGGACCGCGCGCATGCCTGGCTGGCCCGGCTGGCGCCGCTCAAGGACGCCGAGGGGCGGGTGCGGGGGGTCTGTCTCGCGGCCCATGACTTCACCGAGCAGTACCTCGCCCGGGAGCGGCTCCAGCTGGTCAACGAGGCGAGTGTGCGCATCGGCACCACCCTCGACGTCACCCGGACGGCTCAGGAGCTGGCGGACGTCTGTGTCCCCGCCCTCGCCGACTTCGTCAGCGTCGATCTGCTGGACCCGCCGCAGCACGGCGGCGACCACCGCCCGGCCGAACTGACGGCGCCCATCAGCCTCCGCCGGGCCGCCCACCGCTCGATCCTCCCCGGCAGCCCGGAAGCCGTCGCCAAGCCGGGACAACTGGACCAGTACCCCGCCTTCTCGCCCCAGGCCGACTCCCTCCTCGCGGGCCGCTCGATCGTGGCCACCGTGCCCTCCGGCGACCTCGAACAGTGGCTGTCCTGGGACAAGGCGCGCTTCAACCGGGTCAAGGAGTTCGGCATCCACTCCACGATGTCCGTCCCGATAACGGCACGCGGTACGACCCTCGGCGTCGCCGTCCTGACCCGGTACCGGCGGCCCGACCCGTTCACGCCCGACGACGTGCTGCTCGCCGAGGAGGTGACCGCGCGGGCCGCCGTCTGTATCGACAACGCCCGCCGGTTCTCCCGCGAACGCGACACGGCCCTCGCCCTGCAGCGCAGCCTGCTCCCCCGGACCCTGCCGCGCACCGCCGCCCTCGAAGCGGCCTCGCGTTATCTCCCGGCGGCGCGGGCCGGGGTGGGCGGCGACTGGTTCGACGTGATCCCGCTGTCCGGGATGCGGGTCGCGATGGTCGTCGGGGACGTCGTCGGCCACGGCATCCAGGCCTCCGCCACCATGGGCCGGCTGCGCACCGCCGTGCGCACACTCGCCGACATCGACCTCGCCCCGGACGAGCTGCTGACCCACCTCGACGACCTCGTCGTACGACTGTCCGCCGAGGCCGGCAGCGAGGGCGGCCCCGGAGAGGTCGGCGCCACCTGTCTGTACGCGGTGTACGACCCGGTGGCGCGACGCTGCACCATCGCCCGAGCCGGGCATCCGCCGCCGGTCATGCTCACGCCGGGCGGCAGACCCCGGCAGATCCGGCTGCCCGCCGGTCCCCCGCTGGGACTGGGCGGGCTCCCCTTCGAGTCGACGGAACTCGATCTGCCCGAGGGCACGGTCCTCGCCCTCTACACCGACGGGCTGATCGAGAGCCGCGAGCAGGACATCGACACCGGTCACCGGCTGCTGTGCGAGGCGCTGGCGGCGTACGCGGACTCGCTCGACGAGACCTGCGACCGCATCCTGCACACCCTGCTGCCGCCGGGCGGCGCGGCCGACGACGTGGCGCTGCTGCTGGCCCGCACCCAGGGACTCCCCGCCTCCCGGGTGACGACGTGGGACATCCCGCCGGATCCTGCGCTCGTCGGGCCGATCCGCAAGCAGGTCGGTGAGCAGCTCGACGTCTGGGATCTGAGCGAGGCCGGGTTCACCACCGAGCTGGTGGTGAGCGAACTGGTCACCAACGCCATCCGGTACGGCTCGCACCCCATCCGACTGCGCCTCATCCATGACGCGGCCAGGCTGATCTGCGAGGTCTCCGACAGCAGCCACACCGCCCCGCATCTGCGGCGCGCGAGAACCTTCGACGAGGGCGGGCGAGGTCTGCTGCTCGTCGCCCAGCTCACCGAGCGGTGGGGCAGCCGGCACACGCCCGACGGGAAGACGATCTGGGCGGAGCTGTCGCTGACGGACGAGGTGTGATTCCTGACTCCAACGGGGTGTGAACCATTTTGGTTCCGGCCGCATCGGACACTCGTGACGGTGCACGAGACGCCGTACGCGGAGCGACTTCCAGGAGTGTCGACATGGCGATCTTCCGTACATCCCGAGCCGCGCTGCTCGCGTTACCGGTCCTGTTCCTCGGGGCCTGCGACAACGGCGGCGGCACGGCCGCTCCGGCGACGGCCGTGCCATCGGCGTCCGCCACTTCGACGGCTGCCGCCTCGACGCCCGCCCCGTCGACCGACGGCACCCGCTGCCGCACCGCCGACCTGAGTGCCTCCGTCGGGCGGCTCGATCCGGGCGCCGGGCAGAAGAACTTCCCCGTCGTCCTCACCAACGACTCCGACCGCGTCTGTACCCTGCGCGGCTACCCGGGCGCCGCCTTCGTGGACGCGGCCGGCAAGCAGCTCGGCCCCGACCCGAAGCGCTCGGAGGCCACGCCGACGACGGTCGAGCTGGCGCCGGGCGGCAGCGCCTGGGCGGGCCTGAGCTTCGCCAACCCGGAGATCAGCGAGGCCGAGACGGCTACTCCGGCCGCGCTGCTGGTGACCCCGCCGGACGAGCGGGAGCCGCTGAAGGTGGCCTGGGACAAGGGTGAGGTGCCCGTCGGCGGGAACGAGTCGTCGGTGTTCCTGACGGTCTTCGGCCCGGGCAGCGGCGCCTGACCCAGTGGGCGAGCCGGTGAGCGGCGCCCCGGCCTGGCGGGCAAACCCGTGAGCCTTGCCCCGGCCCGGTGGGCAAACCCGTGACCAGCACCCCGACCCGGTGTGCGAGCCCATTGCCGGCGCCCTGACCCGGCGGGCGGGCCGGTCAGCGGCGCCCGACCCAGCGTGCAAACCCGTGACCAGCGCCCCGGCCCGGTGGGCGAGCCCATGACCAGCACCCCGCCCCAGTGTGCAAACCCGTGACCAGCACCCCGCCCCAGTGTGCGAGCCCATTACCGGCGCCCTGACCCGGCGGGCGGGCCGGTCAGCGGCGCCCGGCCCGGCGGGCAAACCCATGACCAGCACCCCTACCCGGTGGGCAGGCCCCTGACCGCCGCCTGCTTTCATGGGTCGGTTCCGAAATTTCCGTCCCGGAGGACCGAACCCTGAACTCCGCGTCCGCCGAGGCACTGTCCGTCGTGCTGCTCGTCGCCGTCCTGGCCTGCGCCGTCGTCCGCCCCTTCGGGCTGCCGGAGGCGGTCGTGGCGGTTCCCGCCGCCGGGCTCGTGGTCGTCACCGGCGCGATCTCGCCGGAGCACGCGTGGCAGGAGGCCGAGCGGCTCGGGCCGGTGGTCGGCTTCCTCGCGGCGGTGCTGGTGCTGGCCCACTTCTGCGATGTCGAGGGGCTCTTCCGGGCCTGCGGGGCGTGGATGGCCCGTCGGGCGGAGAACCGGCCGGGGCGGCTGCTGACCTCGGTCTTCGTGCTCGCCTCGGCGATCACAGCCGTACTGAGTCTGGACGCGACCGTCGTGCTGCTCACGCCGGTGGTGTTCGCCACGGCCGCCCGGAGCGGGATCCGGCCCAAGCCGCACGCCTATGCCTGCGCGCATCTGTCGAACACGGCGTCGCTGCTGCTGCCGGTCTCCAACCTCACCAACCTGCTGGCGTTCAGCGCGAGCGGACTGAGCTTCACCCGGTTCGCGGCGCTGATGGCGCTGCCCTGGCTGGTCGCGATCGGCGCCGAGTACCTGGTGTTCCGACGGTTCTTCGCCGCCGATCTGGCGGTGCCCCCGCCGGACGCCGTGTCACGCCCGGAGACGGCGGACGCGCCCGCGTTCCCCTTGTTCGCCCTTGTCACCGTGGGCTGCACGCTGGCCGGGTTCGTCGTGGCCTCCGCGGTGGGCATCGACCCGGCGTGGGCGGCGCTCGCGGGGGCGCTCGTGCTCGCCGGGCGTGCGCTGGTGCAGCGGCGCGCCACTCCGGTGGCGGTGCTGCGGGCCACGGCGCCCGGGTTCCTCGCGTTCGTGCTGGCGCTGGGCGTCGTCGTCCGCGCGGTCGTGGACAACGGGCTCGCCGACGCGCTGGGCCGGGTGCTGCCCGACGGGACCGGACTGGTCGCGCTGCTCGGGATCGCCGCGCTGGCCGCCGTACTCGCCAATCTGATCAACAACCTGCCCGCGGTGCTGGTGCTGCTGCCGCTGACCGCCACGGCCGGTCCGGGTGCGGTGCTCGCCGTGCTGCTCGGGGTGAACATCGGTCCGAACCTGACGTACGCCGGATCGCTGGCGACCCTGCTGTGGCGGCGGATCGTGCACCGGTACGAACACGAGGTCGGGGTCGGGGAGTTCACGCGGCTCGGACTGATCTCCGTGCCGGCCGCGCTGATCCCGGCCGTGGTGGCGCTGTGGGGCTCGCTGCTCGTCGTCGGGGGCTGAGGGGCGGGCGGGGCCCGGTCTCGTCAGCGGCCTCCCCAGCCGCCGTATCCACCGCCGTAGCCGTAGCCGCCGTATCCGCCATAGCCGTAGCCGTAGTTGTTGCCGTTGTTCCCGTACTGCCCGTTGGAGGAGCAGGCGTAGTAGCCGTAGTAGTAGCAGGGCACGTTGGACGGGTACGAGGCCGACGGGGTCGGCTGGGCCGTCGACTGGGTCGGGGTCGGCTCGGACGCTGTGGGGGTGGGGGTCGGAGTCGCCGTCGGGGTCGGTGAGGGTTTGGGGCTCTTCTTGACTACCGGGGCGGTGGACTCGGTGGCCGCGTCCCAGTTGACGGCCTCCATCTGGAGCGAGGGCGCCGAGGAGTCGAAGACCCAGTGCTGGTCGGCGGACTCCTCGCGCGTCTTCAGTACCAGCGCGGTCTTGCTCTTGGCGTCCGCGGGAGTCAGCGCCAGGTCCTGGTCCCAGCGCGGGACCAGGGTGCCCTGGAGGGTGAAGTCGTAGCGGACGTTCTTCGTGGCGGGCTGGGCGGTGCCCGTGCACGGGGCGAGCTGGACGGAGTAGCCGAGGTGGGAGTCGAGGCAGAGGTCCGGGGCGGCGATGCTGCGCAGCAGGCCGTCCTTCTCGTACGCCCACTGCTGGCCCGCTGCCGACGAGCAGGCGGTCAGCTCGGTCTCCGCGCCCTTGACGGGCTTGCCGCCGACGACGCCGATGCACAGTCCGGACTCGACGTTGTGCAGCCGGCCGAGCAGGGCGCCCTTCGTGGTCTCCCCGGCGCCGATCCAGGAAGGGTCGTTGTCGGCGGTGCCGGAGCCGTTGGTGGCGGTGTCCGAGGGGCTGGTCTCGGCCGTCGGGCCCTCGTCGTCGCCCTGGCCGAGGGCGTTCCACAGGACCAGGGGAAGGAGGACCAGCGCGCTCACGGTCGCGACGGCGAGGGCGCGGTTGCGGCGGCGGACCGCGCGCCGGGCCGCCTTGTGCGCGGAGCGGTGCGATCCGGGGCGGACGACCAGCTCGGTGGAGACGGGGGCCGTGGTGGGCATGGGCGGGGCCTGGGCCAGGACGCGCGGGACCGGGAGCAGGCTCTCGACCGTGGCGATCTCGACGATCGGGGCCTGCTCGACCTCCACGATGGCGCTCTCGGCGGCACGTCCGGGGCGGGACTCCAGGTAGGCGCGCGCACCCCAGCCGAGCACGCCCTCGGCCAGGGCGAGGGCGAGGTCGCCGTTGAACTGGTTCAGCTGGTCGGCGGCGTACCGGCAGTGCTTGCAGTCGGCGAGGTGCTTGGCCAGGTCGGGGTCGACGTCGAGGCTGCGGCGCCGGCAGGTGACGTCGATCAGCCGGATGTAGCGGCGGCACTCGTCGCGGGGCACGACCTCGCGGTGGACGTGCAGGCACTCCTCGCGCAGGCGGCCACGGGCCCGCCCGAGTTCCACGGCGGCGTCGGTCACGCTCAGGCCCAGCAGGGCGGCGGGTATCTCCAGCGGTTCGCCCTCGACCTCCGCGTGCCACAGCAGACAGCGCGCGGACTGCGAGAGGTTCTGGAACGCCCTGGAGAGCAGCCGCCGGTCGGGGGCGGGCAGCAGACGGGCGGCGACGCGGTTCCCGCCGCCGGGTGTGGTGCGCAGCTCGGGGTGGAGCATCTCGTGGCGGTGGTCGCTCTCCCACTCGGCCGCGAGACGGCGGACGGTGACCAGGAGTTGGGGCCGCCACGCGGAGGTCGGGCCGTTGTGCCGGAGGGATTCCCCGAAGAGGCGGGTGAACGCGGCGGTGGTGAGCATTCCGGCGGGACGCGCGCCGCTGGTGCACAGACGGGCGTAGGCGAAAGCTGCTTCCCAGTGCCGGTCGAGCAGTTCACCGACGGGATGGAGTGCGGGCGTCGTCCCCGTCCACTTCGTCAGCTCGGCGCTGAGTTCGACATCCGAAGCGTCGTAAGCCGGAGCTGGGGTTGGGGAATTCGACAGGCCTGCGTCTTTCACGTCTGTATTCCTCCACGGACAACGCGGGTTTTAGTCCATACCTAGAGGTATGCGACCCGGCCGACGAAACGACAGGATCGGACCAAACGGGGAATCGGTATCGCGAACGCCCGCAGCGGACAGCTCTTTTGGAGCGGGGAGCCAACGGGGACGCCGCGTACGTGCAGGGGGAAAAGAGACTGTCCGCACGCCGACGTGCACACCTTTGCACAGCTCATCGAGCTGGAACAAGAGATCACGCCGTTTTCCGCATTCCAGCACGGACTAATGCAGTTGACGGCGTGTCAATGGGATGCATCTTTTGGGATTGCCACTGTATCAACATCCTCATTGCAAACGGTATTCACTTCGCTCAGGGCTGTTTCGCAACCATTGGCGGCACTCCACTACCGGTGGCGCAAAACCGTCTGTCCACGCCGTGCCGCCGGCACTTCCTGTGCGTTTCCCCAGCTCACGTTCCGGGTGTGTGGTAGATCCCGGCAACACACGGCGCCGTCACGGGAGTTGACCGGTTCCTTCACCTTGCCGCCCAGGAGCCACCACAGAACCAATAGCGTCATCGGTTACCGCTGGTACGCGCCTGCACAGCGTCCGGTACGCGCCCGGCGGCGTCCCATGGCGTTCGCGGAACACCCGGTTGAAGTGGAACGGGCTGGCGAAGCCGGAGGCGACGGCGACGCGTTCCACCGGCAGGTCGGTGGCCTCCAACAGCCGGGCGGCATGGCTCAGTCGGGCCTCGCGCAGGGCGCGCATGGGGGACCGGCCGAGCTGCTCGGTGAAGAGGTGCGCGAACCGCGAGGGCGACAGCGCGACGCCCTCGGCGAGGGAGCGGACGGTGTGCGGGGCGGCGGGATCGGCGGCGATGAGGGCTTCCGCACGGCTCACCCGGGCGTCGATTCCCGGCCGTTGTGGAAGGGGCCGGGCGGCCGCCGAGGCGAGCAGGACGATTTCCTCCAGGGAACAGAGGGCGAGTTCCCGGGCGGCGGTGCCGTGTGCGACGGCTATCGGGCTCTCGGGCGGAGACGGAACAGCGTAATCGGGTGGGTAATTGGGCGGCCTTGTGTCGCTGCCCGGCCAGCGGGCGTCGGACAGCATTCGGGCGAAAGCGGTCGTCATCCGGTCGTGCAGGGCCTCCGGGACCGGGGTGACGACGTACATGCCGTCGCCGACGGCGTACGGGCTGAGCCAGGGCGTCCAGGACGGGCGGGCCTGGCAGTGCGCCCACCAGAACCGCCAGTGCAGGGCGCCCGGTCGGACCTGATAGCGGTGGCGCACTCCGGGGCCGAGGACGACCAGGTCCCCGGCGCCGGCCCGCACCCCGGCCGCGCCCTGGGTCAGCAGCCCGTGGCCGCCGGTCGTCCAGGTGAACAGCCAGCTGTCGGCGCCCTGCGGCCGGTTGACGGCGTACCCCGGTCCTTCGTCGTAGCGCCCGACGGTCACCAGGCCGGGCGGTGGTGCGGGGACGGCGGTCTCGGGCAATCCGTCAGCGTTCACAGGCATCCTCCCCCGGGGCACGGCACCCCTAGTGTGACGGCGAGTCGCAGCGGACCGAAGGAGTGGACGATGACAGTCACAGGCATCAGCACCACCGGCGCTCCCATCCTGCCGGAGGAGGGGCGCCGACGGTTCGAGGAGGACGGATTCACCGTCGTACGGGGTCTGTTCGGGTACGAGGAGATCACCGCGCTCCGTGCCGGGTTCACGGCGCTGCACGCGGCCGGTCCGGTGCCGGGGCATTTCGAGCCGCGGCCGTCCGGGCAGGACGGGCGTCCGGCCGATCCGTTGGACGCGTATCCGCGCGTGATGCAGCCGCACGAGTTCCACGAGCCGTCGCTAGGCCTGTTGCTGGACCCCCGGCTGCGCGCCGTTCTCGAGGTGCTGCTCGGTGAGGAGGTGCTGGCCGCGCAGAGCATGTTCTATTTCAAGCCGCCGGGTGCGCGGGGCCAGGCGCTGCACCAGGACAACTTCTATCTCCGGGTCGAGCCGGGGACCTGTGTGGCCGCCTGGATCGCCTGCGAGCCGATCGACCGGGACAACGGCGGCCTGGAGGTCGTGCCGGGCACGCACCGGATGGACCTGTTCTGTCCGGAGGAGGCGGACGCCGGGGTGTCCTTCGCCCGGGAGTACGTGGCGCCGCCGCCCGGCCTGGCCACGGTACCCGTCGACATGGCGCCGGGTGACGTCCTGTTCTTCAACGGCAGCCTGGTGCACGGCTCACAGCCCAACCGCAGCGCCGACCGGTTCCGCCGCTCGTTCATCGGGCACTACGTGGGCCGCTCGGCCGAGCGGATCGGCCGCTTCTACCCCACGATCTCCATGGACGGCGACCGGGTCCGGCTGCGCGAGAGCGCGGGCGCGGGGCCGTGCGGTACGGAGTTCGGGGCAGCGTCCGCGCCGCACTGACGCCGGCGCCCGGCCGGCGTCAACCGACCCCAGTCGTCTCCGTCAGCGCCGCGAGCCGGGGTCGTACGGCGCGCAATCGCCGCCGTATGTCCTCGGCCTCCGCGTGCAGCCGGCGCCCGCGCGACGCGACCTCGGCCCGTCTCGCGACCGTGGTGCGGCCGTCGGACAGGCGGTCCAGTTCGCCCTCCAGCGTGCGCAGGGCACGCCCGAGGGAGCGGCTGCGGACGCCGTCGTCGGCCAGGCTGTCGAGGTCGCGCCGGGCCGCCGCCGTCGACTCCGCGGCATCGGTGAGGATCGGCCGGCACTCGGTGCGGAACCGCGCGAGGACGTCGAAGAGTTCGGCGCGTTCGTCCTCGCCTTCGCGGTGGCTGTCGAGGATCCCGTCCCAGGCGCCGGACCACCCCCAGAACACCGTTGCCGCCTCGTCCAGTCGGGCCGCCGTGTCGTGCCTGGCGAGCGGGGTCCACGCGTCGAGATCGGTGAAGTAGTCGGCGTAGAAGGTGTCGTGCCGGGTGAGGACCGCCTCGGTGTCGGCCACCAGCTGCCGGCACTGTGCGCGGTTCAGGCCGATCCGCTCGTCGATGAGCCGCTGCACCTCGTCCCGCAGGAAGGCGATGCGCCGCAGGCTCACCTCGACCTCGTAGAACCCCGCCGCCGCGTCCCGCAGCGCCTCCTCCGCACGCCCGAGAGCCTGCTCCCGCTTTCGTCCGCCCCGCCCCCACGGCCACATACGCCGCCCCCTCCCCGTATGCGGCCCGATCATGCCATGACCGGTCCGGAGCGGTCAGTGGCCGCTGATCGGGTGCGGGGTGTACGGCTGCCCGAGTTCCTCGATCTCCTTGTCGGTCAGGTCGAGGTCCACGGCGGCCACCGCGTCGTCGATGTGGTGCGGCTTGGTCGCGCCGACGATCGGGGCGGTCACCGGGCTCTGCCGGAGCAGCCAGGCAAGGGCCACCTGCGCACGCGGGACCTCCCGCTGGGCCGCGATACGGGCGACCGCCTCGACGATCGTGCGGTCGCCCTCCGGGTAGAGGGTGCGGCCGAAGTCGTCGCGCTCGCTGCGCTCGGTGGCGGTGCCCCAGTCGCGGGTGAGCCGGCCGCGGGCGAGCGGGCTCCACGGCAGGACGCCGACGCCCTGGTCGGCGCAGAGGGGCAGCATCTCGCGCTCTTCCTCGCGGTAGAGGAGGTTGTAGTGGTTCTGCATGGACACGAACCGGGTCCAGCCGTGCTCCCGGGCCGTGTACTGGGCCTTCGAGAACTGCCAGGCGTACATCGAACTCGCCCCGATGTAACGGGCCTTGCCCGCCTTGACGACGTCGTGCAGCGCCTCCATCGTCTCCTCGACCGGGGTGACGGAGTCGTAGCGGTGGATCTGGTAGAGGTCGACGTAGTCGGTGCCGAGGCGGGTGAGGCTGTGGTCGATCTCGGCGAGGATCGCCTTGCGGGACAGACCGCCGCCGTTGGGCCCGGGCCGCATCCGGCCGTGCACCTTCGTGGCCAGCACGATCTCGTCCCGGCGGGCGAAGTCGGCGAGAGCCCTGCCGACGATCTCCTCGCTGGTGCCGTCGGAGTAGACGTTCGCCGTGTCGAAGAAGGTGATCCCGGCGTCGAGGGCCTGGCGGATCAACGGCCGCGACGCCTCCTCGTCGAGGGTCCACTCGTGGGCGCCGCGATCGGGAAGGCCGTAGCTCATACAGCCCAGACAGATCCGCGACACGTCCAGACCGGTCGAACCGAGCTTCACGTACTGCATCGTTGCTGCTCCCGCCTTCGGCTGACGTAACGGGTACCGGAGCGAGCCTACGTCCTGGCGTGATCACCGGCTCGCGCGGTGTCGGACGTCCGCGCACCGGGGCCCGCTTGACTGCGGGCGTGCCGGGCGCTTTGATCTTGGTCGTGTGCATCGAGTCCGGCCCAAGTCGCCAGCAACGCCACGGTGTCCGGGGCGGGATCGTGCTGGCGGCCGTCTGCGCGGCCCTCTGGGGGCTGACGGCGTGCGGTTCGCCGCCGAGGGCGAACGACGAGGACGAGCCGCGGTCGACGCCCTCGGCGGAGGTCCGGCTGCCGCCGCTGCACGCCGGTTTCGACTACCAGATCGGCGGCGCCTACCGTCCTCCGGCGGGTGTGCGCATCGTCAGCCGTGACCGTACGGCGGCTCCCGCGCCCGGCCTCTACAACATCTGTTACGTCAACGCCTTCCAGGCCCAGCCCGATGCCGAGAAGTCATGGCCGGCCGATCTGCTGCTGCGGGACTCCGACGGCGAGGTCGTCATCGACGAGGACTGGGACGAGGCGCTGCTCGACATCGGTACGGCGGCGAAGCGGAAGCGGATCGCGGCGCGGGTGAACGAGTGGATCGACGGCTGCGCCGACAAGGGCTTCGACGCGGTCGAGCCCGACAACTACGACAGCTACACCCGCTCCGACGACCTCCTCACCGCCGCCGACGCCACCGCCTTCATCACCCTGCTCTCCCGGCACGCGCACACCCGTGGGCTGGCCATCGGGCAGAAGAACACCGTGGAACTGGTCGGGCTCAGGAAGAAGGCCGGACTGGACTTCGCGGTCGCGGAGGAGTGCGGCGAGTTCGACGAGTGCGGGGAGTACGCGGAGGCGTTCGACGACCGGGTCGTCGTGATCGAGTACACCGACTCCGGGCTGCGCAAGGCCGTCGCGGAATTCGGTGGCCGACTGAGCATCGTCCGCAGGGACGTCGACGTGTCGACGCCGGGCAGCGATGGATATATCCGCCGGAGTTGAGGACGGAACCAGGACATTGCCCTCCGATCGGGCACTGCTCCTGCTTGAATGTGAGGGCTTCACAGAAACCTCACAATCAACCGTCCCCGGTCTCCAACTGGGGTCCTCCTGAAGGGTGTTGGGTTGATCCTCAAAGGGCGTGCGGCAGAAGGGGCGTTACTCGACGGTCTCGTCGGCGACCTCCGCGCGGGACTGAGCCGGGTCGTGCTGCTGCGCGGCGACGCCGGGATCGGGAAGACCGTACTGCTCGACCACGCGGCGACCGAGGCAGCCGAGTTGAGGGTGCTGCGGATCGCGGGTGTCGAGGCGGAGACCGGTTTCCCGTTCGCGGCCCTGCACCGGCTGCTCGTACCGTTCCTGGAGGGGCTCAAGGAGCCCGGGCCGCTGTCGGAGGCCCAGCGCGAGGCGTTGCGGGTGGCCTGCGGGCTGGCCGACGGGCCGCCCGCCGACGGTTTCCTCGTCGGGCTCGCGACCCTCACCCTGCTCGCGGAGGCGGCGAAGCGGCGGCCGGTGCTGGCGCTCGTGGACGACGCCCAGTGGCTCGACGAGGAGACCCTGAGCGTGCTGGCGTTCGTCGGGCGCCGGGTGCACGCGGAGGGCGTCGGGCTGCTGTTCGCCGCGCGCACCGGGTTCGACGTACCGGCGGGGCTGCCCGTCACCGAAGTCACCGGGCTGGCCGAGCCGTTCGCGCTGGAGCTGCTGCGCGAGACCGTCGCCGGACCGCTGGACGCGCGGGTCGCGGCGCGGATCGTGACCGCCACCGCCGGAAACCCCCTCGCGCTGGCGGACCTCGGCCAGGAACTGTCCGCCGACCAGCTGGCCGGCGGCCTCGCGCTGCCCGAACCCCTGCCGGTGGGCGGGCGGTTGGAGGCGCACTATCTGCAACAGGTGCGCGCACTGTCCAAGGCCACGCAGACCTGGCTGCTGCTGGCCGCCGCCGAACCGGGCGGCGACCTCGGCTATGTCACGGGCGCGGCCGAGCGGCTCGGCATCGGCCCGGAGGCGTCCGGCCCGGCCGAGACCGCCCGGCTGGTGGTGCTGCGGGCCACCGCCGCGTTCCGGCATCCGCTGGTGCGTTCCGCGGTGTACGGGGGTGCCACCAGCGTGGCGCGGCGGCGCGCCCACCGTGCGCTGGCCGAGGCCACCGACCGGCC